>CAYUTH010000022.1:0-17182 GCA_964447485.1 uncultured Candidatus Cloacimonadota bacterium
TGAAATACTCATCAGGAGCTATATCTATTTTTTTTGCTAATTCTTCGCCAATTATGTCTTTTAAGCCAGGTCCCTGATAGATGTACTCGCGATGTCCATCAGGATGCCATTGATAAATACTTACAACACCGGGAACATTCTCGGCAAATAATCTGAACTGCTCTTCGCTTCTTTGAAGTTCTTCTTCTGCTTTTTTGCGATCGGTGATGTCGCGTATAATTACAAAGTCGGCAGATTTACCTTCATATAGTGTTATTCCCGCATTAAGTTCAGCATATAATTTACTTCCATCTTTCCGTTGAAGCTCAGTTTCGTACATAGCGGGAACTTCCTCGCCAGCCATCCGCCTTCTATACCGTTCAATCAACTCTTCCTTCGAACCTGCATGAAGATGATTTGTAAATAAAGTCCCGATAATCTCCTCAGTCGTACCTCCCCATATTTTTACTAATTGCTGATTTGCAAACTTGATAATTCCATCTTGGATAACAATTATACCGTCACTTGCTCTTTCTACAAGGTTACGATATTTTTCTTCGCTTTCCCGAATCGTTTCTTCCGCCCGTTTACGCTCGGTAATATCGCGCACGATGGTGACCACATAGTCTCGACCCAGCTGAACGTATCTGAGACTGAGTTCGACCGGGAATGTCGTGCCGTCCTTGCGGTGATGCAGGCTTTCCAGCATCATCGAGCCCGATTTCCGCAATTCCGCCATAACCTTCGGGAACGCGGACTTGTCCACGATGGGGTCAATGTCGTGGATCTTAAGCGACAGAAATTCATCGCGTGTGTAGCCGAGTTCCGCGCAAGCCTTTTCATTTGCATCAAGGAAACGCGCCGTTTCCGGGTTCACCACCTCAACGGCGTCGTTGGACTGTTCCATCAAAGACCGGAAGAGTGTGAGCGATTCTTCCGCCTGCTTGCGCTCGGTGATGTCTCTAAAAGCTACAAGAACCGAATCATTAACTCCGAATTTTGTAGGTATAGCAGCAACTTCAACATCTCTTATCTCATTTTTTGCATTTATAAACTTTTCTTCAATCAGATTAGCGGGACCTTTTCCTTTTATTATTTTCCAGATTCTTTTTGCTACCTTTTCTCTATAATCCGGATGGACAAAATTTATAACGGGAGAACCAATAAATTCTTCATGATTTTCTACTTTAGAAAATTTTAGAGCAGCTTTATTGCCTGCCACTATTTTTCCTTCTGAATGAATAATGACAGGATTTGGCATTAAATCGAAAATGTTACGATATCGATCCTCACTTTCTTTTAGAGCTTCTTCCGCCTGCTTGCGCTCTATAGCAATCGCAATATGGTATGAAACAAGTTCTAAAATCTCCACATCCTTTTCATTATAAATAGAAGCATATTTGTAGCTTTGTACAGCCATAACCCCTATAACCTTTTTTTCAATTCGCAGAGGTATTCCCAACCATACTTCAGATATCGAACCTGATATCTCTATTTTACCCTCTTTCGCAAGTTTAATATAATATTCTTTTGGCGCTAATAATGACTTGCTGGTCCGTATTACATACTCAGTTAGACCTTTTGATAGTTTTTTGGGTACAGGCTCAGGTTTCGCATCCTTTTCATCAATATAGTAGGGGAATGCTATTACATTTTTATCTTCATCATAAAGTGCAATATAAAAGTTTGTCGTATCTATAACCTTACCGAGTTGTTTGTGTATAATTTTATATAGTTCATCCAGGTTCTTAGTGGTATTAACTGCATTGGCAATGTAAGATAAAACTAATTGGATTTTTTCCGACTGTTTGCGTTCGCTGATGTCCACTGCCACGCCTGAATAACCTAAATGAATACCGGAAGAATCGATTGTTTTGGAAACTAAGAGTTGAGCAGGAAATTCAGAGCCATCTTTGCGGATGAGGGTAATCTCATCGTCAAACTTCCCTTCCCTATCAACAGTATCGATAACAGCTTTTGCTTCTTTGTCATTGCAATGAAACCTTCGAGGAGTAAGTATCCCTATCACCTCCTGGGCAGTGAATCCGAACATATCTTCAGACGCTTTGTTCCAACTGGTATATTTACCACTTATATCAATAGAAGCAATGTGAATGGGAGAAGTATTAAGTACGTTTTCCAACTCTGCCAGCTTTCCTTGAGTTTCTGATTTTTCCAATTCGATTATCCGCTGCTGTAATTTTACCAATTCTTTTTCAAGATCTGATTTTTTTCTAATTTTCATATTTATTCCTTCTTTGAAATCCTAATTTTATACTCTATTCTCCTCTCAGTTTCAACTGCAGTCAAAACATCCAATCTCCAGTTCATCCCTACATTGTGTCTTGTTAGTATCTTTTTGGCTTTATCACGATTTTTCATCATACTCCAGATAATGTTACTAATTATCCTCGATTATTACTTTTGTTTAGAAAATCGAAATAAATCCACATATATTTATATATATGTCTCTGATATATAATTTGTATTTCTTGTCAAATTTATTTTATTCTTAAATTTTCATTAAACCAAACCTGAATACCGCATTCGTTGCACCCGAAATAATTAAGTTCGTTGACATAAGTTCGAGATAATTTATTTGAATGATTAACTTGAAAAAAAATACGCATTACGCTTTTTTCATCCATGATGGTAAAAGAAATAATTAAAGAACTCGAAATGGCTTCTGATAAGGATGCCTTGCACGAACTCAATAGTGAAAACATAAAAAAGAGACTGAAAAATGGATAAATTAAAACAGACACAAATTACTATCCGAAAAGCAGACAAGCATGATATTGATACTATCCTCCGCATCTGGCGTGACGCAGAACTTACTCATAAACCAAAGGGGCGTGACACAAAGGAGAATCTTCTCTCTCAACTACAACTTCCACAAATCAAGATATTTATAGCATCTATAGATAGCGAGGTCGTTGCTACGGTAATGGTCACGCATGACGGCAGAAAGGGATGGTTGAATCGCCTGGCAGTTAAAAGAAAATACAGGAATCAAGGTATCGCTCAGGAATTAATAACACACTCCGAAAAATGGCTGGCATCACAAGGATTAGAAATCTATGCAGCACTTATTGATGATCCGAATGATCCCTCGATGAATTTGTTTTCAAAAGCCGGCTATACACAGCATGATGATATTATATATTACACGAAAAAAGTAAATCCGGACGTATGAAACAAATAGTGAATCTCTAATTTCAAAGGCACGAAAAAAACAAAATTGTCATTCTGAACACATTCGCTATACTCAGTATAAACTTCGTGAAGAATCTATTTTTTTTGCAGTAAAAATAGTAATTTATAATTGAAAAATATAAGGTAATAGATTCTTCGTTTCTCCCGATGAATCGGGATTCACTCAGAATGACAAGACAATGTAGTGCAAAATGATGCTACTATCTTTTTCTACACACAATAAGCTGCTTGGGAGAATCCGAAACAAAGGGCGTTCCGTCGAAATCCCCAAGCTTTTCTACGATCTCAAAACCATTGTAATAGAGCATATTATCGAGCTCCTGAGGATAGTAGATACGCATATTGAGTTCGACTGCAAACTCATCCCGTTTCCCAATTTTATAATACCATTTTATATGATTGATCTGCGTTTCTTTGTCATATACATTATTTTCGGTTATCGTCACCATCTCATGTCCGTAAGGATTTTCATACTCCGCCACCGCAAAACGCTTGTTCGGGTCACTCATCAGGATTTCCAGCTTGGGATTGAAAATATCAATGAGAAAATGCCCATCTGAAGTAAAATGGTTTTTCACCGCTTGGCACAGTGCTTCGAAGCTTGTTCTGTCATGGATATGTGCAATTGAGTTGAAGGGGATAAAGATGAGATTGAATTTCCCGGGAATTGAGAACTCCCGGCAATCCGCCTTGAGGAAAGTGCAGGAAAGATTCTCCCTTTCGGCTTTTTCTCTTGCGACTTTGAGCATGCCTTCGGAAATATCCAGACCGGTAATATCAAAGCCCTGCCGTGCAAGCGGAATTGTGATCCTGCCAGTCCCGCATGCGAGTTCCAGAATCGGTCCACCACATTTCATTGCCTGTGCAATATAAAAAGGAATATCTTCGACTATCTCCACGTGCTGGGCATCATAATGAAGTCCATCGCGATAAAGCGGTTCTGTATCGATAGGTTTCATTAGTACAGCTCCAGATACCTCCCAAGCTCCCATTCTGTAACCTGTACGCGGAATTCGTCCCATTCTTTTTCCTTGGCTTCCACGTAGCGTTCGAAGGTATGTACGCCAAGTGCTTCTTTTGCGAGACCATCCTTTTTCAGCTCATATAATGCTTGAAGCAACGAACCGGGAAGTGTGTCGATCTTCATTTCTTCGAGCTTTGAATTGCTGAAGTTATAGACATCCTCTTCAACCGGTTTTGGGGGCTGCAATTTCATATTCAAACCTTCTATACCTGCTTTCAGCATTACCGCAAACGCGAGATAAATATTACAGCTTGGATCGGGACTGCGGAGTTCGAGGCGAGTTGACTGGCTTCTACCTTCTAGATATCTCGGGATTCTTATAAGAGAGGATCTGTTTGTGCGAGCCCAGCTTATATATACCGGGGCTTCATAACCTACGACAAGTCGCTTATAGGAATTCACGATCGGGTTGAGTATCGCGGTCATCCCTTTGATGTGCTTGAGCTGTCCTGCAAGAAAGTGATACGCAATTTCTGAAAGATTGTACTGATTCTTTTTATCAAAAAATACATTATTTCCTTTTGCATCGAAAAGACTCTGATGGACATGCATCCCGCTTCCATTGATACCTGCCATCGGTTTTGGCATAAATGTCGCAAGCAGGTTGTATTTCTGAGCAATTGCCTTTAAGGCAAACCGGATCGTGGTGGCATTATCCGCAGTTTTCAAAGCGTGGTCATAACAAAAATCGATCTCATGCTGTCCAATCCCTACTTCGTGGTGTGTGGCTTCGACATCGATTCCCATTATTTGCAGCATGGAGGTCATTTCTCTTCTGATTTCATACGCCTGATCCATGGTCATATCAAAATAACCGGCTTTATCATGTGGAAGTGTATGCAATCCGTCGTCTTTTTTCAACAGAAAAAACTCCATTTCGGGACCTGTTTTGTAAAAATATCCCATCTCTTCTGCTTCAAGAAGAACCTTTTTCAAAATATATCGTGGATCACCCTGAAAAGGATTTCCGTCTGGACCATACACATCGCAGATCAGCCGCGCAGTGTTTCCATCCTCAGAATCAAGCCAGGGAATGATGGCATAGGTTTCAGGATCGGGCATGAGATACATATCGCTCTCTGCTATTCGCGCAAAACCCTCTATCGATGAACCGTCAAACCAGGTGCCATGCTCGAGTGAAGATTCGAGATGGTTGACCGGTATTGTGATACTTTTTACCATTCCGTAAATATCTGAAAACTGGAGAAGGATATACTTTACATTCTCCTCTGCCACTTTTTTTAGAACATCTTTTTTATCCATGTCTACCTCGATTAATTCATGTATTTTTTGTAATTTTTTCCAAAATTTCTTTTATTTTTTGCAATGCCCGCCCCCGATGGCTGATCTTATTCTTTTCTTCCACAGTTAGTTCTGCAAAGCTTTTCCCCGAATCATGCACATAGAATATCGGATCGTAGCCAAATCCCATTGTGCCTTTTTCATCAAATCCAATATACCCTTCACAACGCCCCTCAACAACAAAATTTTCCTTCTCGGTCACGATCAACACAATGACAGTTTTAAAAGCCGCATCTCTTTTCGCCGCAGGAATATCCCTCATTTCCGAAAGAAGTTTTTTCCTATTGTCCTCGTACGATACATTCTCTCCTGCGTATCGGGAACTGAACACGCCGGGTTCTCCATCGAGAGCATCAACAAAAAGACCGGTATCGTCCGCCATTGCAGGTATTCCTGTTATGTCGTGTATTTCTCGTGCTTTTTTCTCTGCATTTCCTTCGAGTGTATCCCGATCTTCGACGATATCCGGGAAATGGTCAAAATCAGAAAAGGTCAATATCTCGATTGGTAACTCCTGTAGCAGAGCTTTTATCTCAGTTATTTTATCTTTATTATGAGTTGCCAGTACGAGTTTCATCATAGGTCAAATTCCTTTTTGATAATCGAGATCAGCTTTATATGTGATGTGAAGGGAATTTCAGGTAATGTATTCATCGGAAAATATCGTGCGTCCATGGCATCGTCTCCGGGTTTCAGATTTCCGCCTATTATCTTCATAAGAAATCCAAAAGTAATCACTCTTTTATATATCGGTGAGCTTTGAAAAAAATAACCTAAAAATTTATCTGTGTTTCCGATCAAGCCCGTTTCTTCTTCGAGTTCATGAACTGCGCACTCCGCAGCAGTTTCGTCGATCTCCACATACCCGCTTGGCAAAGCCCAGCTTCCTGGTTTGGGTTCGTTTTTTCTCTTAATAAGAAGAAGTTCGTGATCGCTGTTCAGTACCACACAGGCAGCTGCGGGAATGGGATTGGCATAATAGGTCCAGCCACACGCAGGGCAATAGTGCCGGAGTTTATTATTCTCGTCCGGTTTTTCTGAGAGTTTTCCCCCGCATGAAAGGCAGTAAATGGGCTTATTTATGTACTGCACGAGTCCGTTTACACTCTTTCGATGTATTGACCTGTCCGTGTATCGATCTTCAGTATATCGCCATTATTGATGAACATGGGAACCTGCACTTCGAGATCAGTTTCCAGCTTAGCGCTCTTCGTTACGTTGGAAACAGTATTACCCTTGATCCCGGGCTCACACTCCACCACCTCAAGATTGACCGTTGTAGGAAGCTCGATATAAATGATCTCATCTTCAGTTTGAAAAAGCGCTATCTCGGTATTTTCTTTCATGAAAAATTTGCTGTCCCCAATAAGCTCTTCGTTGAGCTCGATCTGAGCATAGGTTTCGGGATCCATTACAACAAAATGCATGCCGTCATTATAGAGATATTCCATTTTTTTCTTTTCGATACGAATCTCTTCGACCTTCTCACCGGAACGAAAAGTATTGTCAACGACTTGACCTGTTCTCACATTTTTCAGCTTGGTTCGTACAAAGGCACCACCCTTGCCGGGTTTTACATGTTGAAACTCTACAATTACATATAAATTATCTTTAAAAAGGATGACCATTCCGTTACGAAAATCAGCAGTTGATGCCATATTTACTCCAATCTTATAATTCGTTTCTATGAGTCAGTGCGCTCGCAAGAGTTTTTGAGCTTGTGTACTCAATATCTCCGCCAACGGGCAATCCTGTTGCCAGCCGCGTGATCTTTCTTGCCGGGCTTTGTAACTTGGAAGTGATAAAAGCCATGGTTGTCTCACCTGCACTGCTCGGGTTTAACGCAAGTATTATTTCTTTTATATTTTGTTTCTCGACCATTTCTTTGAGTTTTGGAAAATTAATATGGTTCGGTCCTATGCCATCCAGCGGGGAAATGAGATTTCCAAGGACAAAATACCGTCCGTAATACACTCCAGTCTCATCAATAAGATAGACATCCTGTGATTTTTCCACCACGCACAAAGAAGCAGTATCCCTTTCATCATCATTACAGAAATGGCACGGACTTGCTTCGGACAGCATGTTGCAGCTTTCGCATTTTTGTATCGAACTGATCGAATCGTTGATCAGTTCTGCGAGATTCAATCCCACCTGTTTATCCTGGCTGATAAGATAAAAGGCAAGACGCTCTGCAGTTTTTTCACCGATTCCGGGCAACTGTTTAAAGCCGTCTTTGAGCTTTTCTAATTTTCCTTCAAACATTATGCAGTGAGTCCAGGAATCTTCAGACCGCCGGTCAAACCGGACATTTCACTTTCGACCATTTCTTTGACTTTTTGCCTGGCTTCTTCCACCGCAGCAATGATGAGATCTTCCAGCATTTCAACATCTTCTGGATCGACGACCTCTTTTTCGATCTTCAATGAGATGAGCTCCTGGTTGCCATTCATTACGACATTGACCATACCGCCGCCTGCAGAAGCTTCCACAGTTTGTTGTGCGAGAGCTTCCTGGCTTTCCATCATCTTTTTTTGCATCTTCTGAGCTTGTTTGAGCAAGTCCTGAAGACCTTTTCCACCTTGATACATATATCCTCCTGAATAATTCAATTGTTCCTTACGCTGTGAAAGCGAGAAATTGTGTCAAATTTCACGAGGTATGAAAATGAGAGTATTCTTATATTTTCAGTTCAGTACGTACTTCCTGCTCTATCCTGCTTGAATCCGCTACTGACACATCGAGTTTCTTTACGACCTTTTCTATTGTAGCAAACTCCTCTTTGGAAAATTTCTTATCCGCATATGCCACATAGTAACACAAACGAACGAGGAACATTCTCTTGTATGGATTCTTCTTGTAGATCATATTGATGATCCGTATAATTTCATCAAGATCGCATGATTTTTCTGCAATTTCAGTTTTGAAATGATCAAAAAGATGGTTGAGTATTTTTAACTCATCCGGACCGATCTCTTCAGCGAGAGTTTCATACTCAAAATGACGCTGATCGAGCTGGAATTTCAGTTCCTTCATGATCATATCTTTTTCATCCTGATCCACTTTGCCATCCGATTGTGCCACGTAGATGAGAAGTGCCATTGCACTGCTCACAAATGAAAAATCCTCATATTCTTGCTTTTCCCTTTTTGTCTTGGGAATAAAAGCTTTATTTTCAAAAAAATCCTTTAGAAAATACTCCTGAGAACCCTCCTGCGTCGTATGTAATATAGAACCTTCTAATGTTTGCCAGCGAGCCATAGATCTCCTTTCTATTTATCTAGTATTGTATATTTCGAATTATATGATTTCAAATTGTTTCAAACTTGATGCAGAAACCTGTATAACTGTTTTGATAAGAAACACAACCGGGACTGCAAGGAGGAGTCCGAGCACACCGAATGCATAACCACCGGCGATAACGGTCAGCAATACCCAGAGCGGATGCATGCCAAGCCCTTTGCCAACCAGGGACGGGAACAATATATTGCTGTCGATCTGCTGTATGATTATTGACATGAGGATAGCATAGATGACCATAACATTGGGCACAGGACTGAACAGTATAACCAGAATCACAGGTACGAATCCAATAAAGGGTCCAAAAAATTTGATCGGATTTGTCAGACCAATAATGATACTCAGAGTAAGCGCATAGGGAATTCCCAGGATAAGGAGTCCAATATACGACAGGATTGTCACAATTATTGTTTCCAGCAAAATGGAGCGCAGGTAACGCCCAAAACTATCTTCGATCTTCTCAAATAAGTATATGGAAAACTCAAAATATCTATTCGGTATCCAGCTGAAAAAAGTTTTCATGAGCTGGCGTTCATCCTTTAAGAGAAAAAAGCAGACAAAGGGAATCACAACAAGAAAAGCAAGGAAATTGATTATCCCGCTGAGAGAATCAATTAATATCTGTGGGATGGCATTGATCACTCCCACGAATTTTTCTCCGAGCATTTGAGTGTATTCATCGACGTTGATAAAGGTAAACTTTGTTTGCATACGATCTATAAATTTTGAAACACCATCTAAACCAAATGATTTCAAGCTGAAAGCTTCAGGATCCCGGACGATCTGCTTGAAGAATTTTGAAGCTTCCTCTGCCTGTGTTTTTACCTGCGGAATAATGACGTTTATCAGTATGATGATGAGACCAATTATTATAAGATACACGAACAAAATCGTGAGCGCTCGGGGAATATGGAACTTTTGGGCATAATTTATCAGGGGTGAAATGAGATAGGCAATGATCCCGGAAATTACCAGGTAAGAGAGGATTGATTTATAAAACAGAATACCGAGAACTGCAATCCCAAGGGTCATAACTCCTATCACAAGGCGGATTATTTTTATTCTATCCATGATCAGCTCTTTTCTGTCTCAATTTCCTGTGAACTCTTTAATTCCTGGAGTTGGTGCTCGTTGTCTTCAAGGGTTTTTTTCAGGGTAATAAGCTCGTCTCGTTTGCCTGTAAGTGTCTTATTAGTATTAATAAGATGAGTGCAAAGTACAGTTGCTAATTTCCTCAAGATTTTACTGCCTGCGCGGGGATACTCATCGATGAATCTGTTCATATCTCTTTTTGAAATGCCCAGAAGTACGGAATACTTAGATGCCACAATTGTTGCGGTACGCTCTTCTTCAAGAAACAGTCCCACTTCTCCAAAAAAATCAGCAGGTTTTATTGTCTTGAGACTTTCACCATCTTTGGAATCGAGAAAAGTCTGAAGCTCACCTTCTTTCACGACATACATGACCACATTTGGATATCCTTTTTTGAACACGACCTCGTCTTCTTTGTAGATGCGTTCATAAAGATGTTGAGAAAGATTTTTACGTTCGTTCCGTGTAAGATTTTCAAAAAGTTCTACTTCAGAGAGGAACCGGATCATATCTTTTTCTTCATCGACCTTTTCAGTTTTCGGTGCAAAGAAGTCTTTTAACTTCATTCAGTTGCCCCCTTTTCGCTGTTTCTGGCGGCTTTTATTTCTTTGATGAATTTTATGAGCCATACGATAAATAATGTCAATAAAGCTATAATCGCTATGATCGCTCCCCACATTCCGAACATACTCAAAGTGGTCACAATAATGCCTGCGAGGCATATTCCGATCAAGATGCAGAGCAGTGCGGGGAAGAATTTTATTCCAAAAATATACGCTGCGATGCTCCCTGTCCATGCACCGGTTACAGGCAAAGGTATCATGACAAAAAGTATGAGTCCCAACGCTTCATATTTTTTTATAAGAGCGCCTTTTCGTCTTGTTCTGGCAAAGAGCCATTCAAAGAATTTCCTGAAGAAAGGAATCCGTGAAAGGAGACCCAGTCCGTATTTTAGAATGAGCAGCACAAACGGGATCGGCAGAAAATTACCAAAAACTCCCAACAGATATGCTTTATACCACGGCATTTTATAATGATGAATTGCCCAGGGAATTGCTCCTCGCAGCTCAAAGATCGGTAGTGTGGCGAGCAAAACGACAACAGCTTCATCTGATAAATTTTTATCTTTAAAATATTTTGATAATTTTGCCTGTTTCTCCGGTTCATCAGGTGGTTCATCACTGCCAAGAAATACCGGCATCGTCAGCAGAAGTATGAGAAAAAATGTAAGAAATTTTAATTTTACCATCCCTGCTCTCCAATAAGCGGCACGAACTGACATCCGCCGAAATTCTCTTTTATGATATTCCCATTTTCTTTTTTTACACAGATCAAGTCCTGCACAAATCTACTGCCGCACGGAAGAACCAGGTGCCCACCATCTTTTAGCTGAGCTAAAAGACCTTCCGGTACAGAAGGGGCTGCTGCGGAAACGATAATTGCATCAAATGCAATGTCATTCTCGCTTTCATTTTCGGGTTTCCAGCCGAGAGTGCCGTCACCTTGTTGGATTTTGATATTTGAGTAGCCCAGTTTTTTTAATAATTGTTCTGCATTTTTTGCAAGGGATTGTATTCTCTCAATTGAATATACTCCTTGTGCGAGCTCTGCAAGAAGTGCAGTTTGATAGCCCGAACCCGTGCCGATTTCCAGCACACTATCATCTGGTTGTAATTTCAGCAAATCAAGCATCAGTGCGACGATATAAGGTTGCGAAATGGTCTGCCCCTCTCCAATGCTCATGGGTCCGTCACTGTATGCAAAATGAGCCGAATTTCCCGGAATGAACAAATGGCGCTCCACTTTTCTGAAGGCATCCAGCAGCCGTTCGTCCGTAATGCCGCGTGCTTTTATCTGGTACTCGACCATGTTATTCCGTTGCTTTGTGTAGTCCATTCAGGATTTTCGTCTCTTATCACTCATTTTTCTTGCATGCATATTCATATTATGAAGCAAAAATTTTATACTACCAAATCTTGGCAATCTTTTTTGTAAAATTGTTGACAATGAATACCAAATTTGTGCTGTTACGAATGTGAAAGATAATAAATTTGCAGGAAGTGGTTTTTGAAATGTGGAGATAAAAATGTTATCACATGGACTGACTTATTAAATAATAGATAGAAATATGATTAAGGAATAATATGACAGCGACTAACCATCCAATATTCCAAGCTCCGAACGACATTAATATTTGCATTTGGAAATACATGGATTTCTCTAAATATGTATCACTTTTAGATCAAAGTTCTTTATTCTTCGCTCGGGCAGATATTCTTGATGATCCTTATGAAGGCGCAATCTCTCAAGCAAATATTAAGTTACGCCCGATAATTTATGGGAATCAGGTAGCAGATAATATATTTAAAATACTTTCCAATATTAATTATTCAGGCAGAAAATGGACCTATATTAACTGTTGGCATATGAATAATAGTGAATCTGCTGCAATGTGGAAACTTTACTCCCAAACAAACGAAGCAGTTGCGATTAAAACCACCTATCATAATTTATTTAACAACCTTACAGAGGGAATATTTGTTGGAATTGTACACTATATTGATTATGAAAAAGATTGGATACCAGAAGGTTCTAATTTGTTTAATTATGTACACAAGAGGAAATCATTCCATTACGAAAATGAACTAAGGGCACTTATTCATGAAATGCCAATTGGTGACAAAGTATACCGTCTTGGCATAGATAATCCATTATTAAACTCCCCAAGTGAGACCAAAGTTACTATTAATTATAAACGAGATAATCCTGAGACTGGACGTTTGGTCCAAGTAGATCTCAATACACTTATAAGCAAGGTATATGTTGCTCCAACTTCACCAGACTGGTATTTCAATTTAGTCAAAAATATCTCGCTAAAATACGGACTCAATGTCCCAATTGTGCGTTCCTTATTGGATAACGCACCAATATTTTAATTATATGCAATATCAATTTGTCTTCGACGAGTGAAAAATCCTTACACGGATAAACAGCGATTGTACATATATGGTTGCGTCCCCAAGTACAACTTAGGGACGAGAGAAAAAGTTTTTCTTAATTCTTTCTCTGCGATCTCTGTTTTATGCATTTCCTTCGTGTGCTTTGCGTAAAAAAATGTTCTCTCTCGTACTTATCACAAGTTCTGCGACTTGTGACAAGTCCTTAGTGATTTTCTTGAGACATGTCGAAGAGCATGTCTTAAGTAAATCAGCACTCATCAGGTCATGCTTCATCCAACAATTCCAGCAGTGTCTTCTCTACAACCTGTTCCCTATACTCCTCAATGGATTTAACATAATCGTCTATATCAATATAACTATTATTCAATATAAAATCATCAAAAAGTTCTCCGTTCCGCGCACCTATCCATTCTAGGAAATTGGAAAATTCCCATTCTTCAGGTTTGTTAACAAGCTTAGCTTTCACAGGATTTAGATGAATGTACATACACAGTGTAACGATTTGTACATCATCAACTATTAATTTACTTTGAAGAGGATGAGCAAAAATTGAACCCTTACGATTGTATTTTAAATTATATCTCTGCACATAAGATGATAATATTTTATTGAAAATTTTATATAAAGGGATTTCACTATTTTGTTTCAGCAAGAAGTGAAAATGATTTGGCATAAGACAATACGCATAAACTGATGAAGGAATTTCTTTAACGCTTTTTTTAAATGATTTTAGAAACTGAGTATAATCTCTTTCTTTACGAAAAAGTAATTCATTTTGTACTACTCGATTGTAATAATGAACGATAATCCCTTCCTGGTATTGCTCTCTATTTATTTTCATAATTTTCCTTTCGTACTTATCACAAGCTCTTCGACTTGTGACAAGTCCTTAATTGCTTCCCCAAGTACAACTTAGGGACGAGAGAAAAAGTTTTTCTTAATACTTTCACAGCGATCTCTGCGTTATTTATTTCCTTTGCGTACTTTGCGTGAAAAAATGTTCTCTCTAAGACTTGTGACAAGTCCTCTATATTGATTTTCTTGAGACATGTCTACAGCGCCGTAGTCCTGCGGATGAAGGTGTGTCGAAGAGCATGTCTTAATTAAATCAGACTTTAAGTTTTGCCGATTTGTATCATTTCAGCTGATTCTTCTCAATCCACTCTTTGATCTGGGGAAAATAGGCATACTTGGTCATGTCGATAGTAATCGGAGTAATAGAAACACTATTTTCCCCTACCGCATGGAAATCTGTTTCCACTCCGCCAGTCCAGTCCGGAGTCTGCCCACCAATCCAATAATATGGACGCCCGCGCGGATCATGCCGTTCTTTTATGAAGTCGCTGTACACACGATGTCCCAGCTTGGTAACTTTGAAGCTCTTTACTTCTTGCAAAGGAACAGGCGGCAAATTGATATTCAAAATAGATTCGGCAGACATAATCGAAAAGAGATCGTGATCGAGCATGTGCAAGAGTATTTCTGCGCCGTCCTTAAAATCCCCTTTATCACGAAAACCCATAGAAACGGCAAGGGCTGGAAGTCCCAGGTTCATTGCTTCTATGGCTGCAGCAACCGTGCCGGAATAGAGTATATCTTCTCCCATATTGGGACCATTGTTAATTCCCGAGATGACAAGATCGATCTTTGTTTTTATGATTTTATGTGTTGCAAGTATCACACAATCTGTCGGTGTGCCGTCCACTGCATATTTATCTTCTTTGATCTTGAAAATGCGAAGAGGATGGTGAATGGTGAGAGAATGCGACGCAGCGCTCCGCTCTCTATCCGGAGCAACAATGGTAACATCATATTTTTTCCGAAGAACCTTCGCAAGTTCGCCGATCCCTTCTGCAAACACACCATCATCATTTGTTAATAGAATTCTTTTCATAGTATTTCAGAGATTTTGAAGCGCATTTACTGTCAACATTTTAGCAAATAAAGTATTAAAATAGTACATTCCCGCAACCGCATATCAATGCACAATCAGAAAATCCTAAAATCTGAATTTATAATTAAATCTTGACGGAGTGATTTGCATTCTCTCTTGTTGATAACAATGAAAGTTCGATAATGCCATGAAATATTCAAACAATAAGATTAAACAACCAAGAGATTCTATATTTTTCTTTTTTATGATAGGAATAAATTTTGGATAAAATACAGGAACTCGAGAAAAAATTAAAAACTGCATCAAACGAAGAAAAAGTTGATATATTAAACGATATTGCTTCTTCGGTCTATAATGCCGAACCTGAAAAAACTGAACAGTGTGCGCGTGAAGCTCTCGCATTGTCAGAAAAAATAGATTCTGAGAAAGGAATTGCGAAAAGTTGCAATAATATTGGAATTTCTTTTCATCGGAGAGGTAATTACGATAAAGCAATAGAATTTTACTTAAAAGCTTTGAAAATCTTTGAGAAAATGGGTGATAAAAATAATATCGCTGGCCCGAAAAACAATATCGGAGCTATTTACGAGAAACAAGGTAATTACGATCTGGCACTAAAATTTCATTTTGAAGCTTTAAAAGCATGGAAAGAAATGGATGACAAAAAGCATCTTTCTGTTTCTTATAATAACATCGGGATCATATATGAAAAGCAGGGAAAATATGATGAGGCATTGGAATGTCATAATAATGCACTGAAAGCCAATGAAGAAATCGGAAATAAGCAAACTACCGCAGTTTCATATATTAATATGGGGCATGTTTATGGTGATAAACAGATTAATAATAAAGCCATTGAATATTTTCTCAAAGCTAAAGAACTTTTCGAAGAAACCGGTGATAAATATGGTCTTACTAGTTCATGTACAAGTCTTGGAATTACGTACACCCGATTGAAAAATTTTGATTTAGCTCATGAATATTTGGATAAATCCATAAAATTAGCACGCGGATTTAAAGCAAAGGGGCTGGAGCTTGGTGCTGTCAAATCTTTTTCCAGCCTTTATGAAGAACAGGAAGATTTTGAACAAGCACTGCAATATTACAAAAATTTCACTGATTTGAGAACTGAAGTATTCAACGAACAAAAAAGCAAGCAAATTGCTGAGATGCAGACCAAATATGAAACTGATAAAAAGGATAAAGAAACAGAAATTTATCGATTAAAGAATGTCGAACTCGCTACGGCAAACGAAGTTATCAGAATAAAAAATCAAAAACTCGAAATCCATGAAGAGCAGCTTAAATTAATCAATAAGATCATCAGGCACGATATTATAAATAATCTTGTTGTGATAGATAGTGCAATAGCGCTCTATATTGAAAGTGAAGAAAAACCATTGCTTGATGAAGCTCTACTAAGGGTTGATAAAAGCATTAAATTGATCAACAAAATGAGGGAGCATGAAAGCTTGATCGCTTCTGAAGATTTAAAATTTATTGATTTAACAGACGTTATTAAGAAAATATTAATAAATTACCCTGATATGGAATTTACAATTTCGGGTCAAGCACAGGTTCTTGCAGATGACGCAATTGATTCAGTCATTGATAATATTATAAACAATGCACTTCTTCATAGTGGAACCCATAAAATCGCTATCGAGATTACTTCATCCGATAATAAATGTTCATTAAGAATTGCTGATTATGGAATAGGAATTCCTGATGACATCAAGAAAAAAATATTTGATGAAGGATTTAAATACGGCAAAAAAGGGCATACCGGTGTGGGATTATATATTGTTAAGGAATCCGTAAAACGATGGGGTGGAGAAATAATTGTTGAGGACAATGAACCTAATGGTACTGCATTTATACTACATTTGCAAAGTGTAAGATAGAAATACAAAATCAAGGGATAATTTTTTAGATTACTTGAGTTACTCATTTTAAACCCGTATTCAAACATTTCGTTGATCGTGTCCACCCCTCATTATGACGCTGCAATCTTAAAGCAAGATCATGAGTATGACCAATATAATATTTACCTGTAGATTCTGAATAAATGATATAAGTGTAAAACATAATAACTAAATTAAAATGGCGGGAGCGACGGGACTTCCCGACTCGTCGGGACGACCTTCTGCGTGATTACTGGTTTATTAAATCTTCAATGTACTTTCTACTTTTCATACGCTTTATTTCATACTCACGTTTCATAGCTCCTGATTTGGTTTGATATTTTTCACTATAAATCAATTTCCACGGAATTCCGGCTTTCGTTGATCGTGTCCACCCCTCATTATGGCGTTGTAATCGTAATATAAGATCATGAGTATGACCAATATAATATTTATCTGTAGATTCTGAATAAATGATATAAGTGTAAAACATAATAACTAAATTAAAATG
>CAYUTH010000023.1:0-17049 GCA_964447485.1 uncultured Candidatus Cloacimonadota bacterium
GGACAAAAATAATTTTTCCTTGCGACTTGTCAAGCTTGACATGACACTAGCTCATTATTTGAAAGGAACTCTGTTGTTAACATTTGCTTAAATGTTATAAAGTCAAACGGCTTGTTAAATTCAAATCGATTAGGATAATCTTTGTCATCTAGTGAAACCATATCTTTGATGTTTAAGTACTTATGAAAAAGAATAAAGTCGTAGTAATAAATTGATCCAAGACCAATGTACTGATATTCTGATATATTAGTATTTAAAGCATGTTGTATTTTCTGAAACAACTCTATAAATATTTTTCGTTCAATTTGTTTTTTCGGTCTGAACATATAATTGATATTCTCAAAACTAGGTTTACTCTTTTTCATCCAAACCCTCACTTTCCCAGAAAAAATCAAATGTCTTCTCTCCAACTTCCCAATTAGTTCGAACTTTTAAAATCTTTTTCATAATGTCAACCTGTCTCTTGGGCTTTTTATATGAAATTGTTGATTGTGGTATTACAGGTCGGGTAACAATCTCAGGTGGTGTGAAAGTCGACTGGTATTCTGTTTCAGTGTCATCAATAGAAGTTTCAATAATTCCCTTTTCTTCTTCCCTATCCTTACTGATATCTTTCAATAATTCGTCTTCTTTTTCATCAATCTTTTCTTTTTGTTTATTATACTTATCAGATAGGAAATCAATAAAAGGTCTGGCCACTTTCACCATAAGGTTCAGTAAATGATGATAAACCTTGCCTTCTTTATTGAAACCGTTTTTCGAAGTATTAATAGGAAGTTTTGAAGGATCATTTGTATTCAAAAAAACTACCCCCCTAAACTCATTATAAAGTGAGTGAAACTTGGGAAGAAATGGTCTCTCTCCGGTCCAGCCAGTATCTTCTGAAGTATCATCAAAGATTACCAAACGTTTATTCATAAAAACATTCCAGCCCTGACGGCCTGGTTCTTTTTCCGTTCTTTTTTGATCTTCTCTTAAATCAAGCCAGCACAAAATGGTTATTTTTATTCCCTCATATTCATCTTCAACTCTTACAGGCTTGAAATCATCAGATGACTTAACTTTTATTTCAAAACCGCTTTGCTTTTCATTGTTTACAAAAAAATCAATTTTATCTCTTTGTATGTAGAGTGAATAGTATATCTTGACGATTTCTTTTAAGTCTGTTTCAAATTTTATTGTGAAAGTTTCTGCTGTTTCGTACCGTAAGTTTTTTACTTTAATTCTGGTATAAGGTTTTTGCCCATTTATCAATCTGGTTTTTGATGTTTCGGTTAATTCTATATCCCATATTTCATTACCTTCTTCGTCTTTCTCCTTTAGCCAATCGTTTACATCAATTTTAAGTTTACAATAATCTTTCCCATCGTCTGTTTCAAAAACAATTAATTTCCCAAGTTTAAAAATTGATCTTTTTAGACCTATGCCATACAATCCAATAGTAGGAACATTATTCAAAAAATCTTTAGTTCCAAATCGAAATACTTCTTCCTGGAGTTTCTTCTTATCGATACCGCCACAATTATCAAAAATGCTTAATTCATTTTTATCGAAATTTAATCGAATCTCTCTCTTTTCGTCGATTTCATTTATTGTGTAAGAATCAACTGCATTATCTAACAACTCAAAGATACAATCGCGTATTTCAATATCTCTTGTTAATATATCGATAAACAATTTCTTCGTCGGTTGAAAACTAACAAATTCTGTCATAGTAATACTCCTTATTCCTTTATTCTAAAATATTCATAAACATTACATTACATAAAATCTCATATAATGTAAAGCTTTGCATTATATTTCTCGTCTTTACATTAGTCAAATCATAATTATCTATCATGTTATTACCCTACAACGTTGATAAAAAATGAACAGAAGAATATCCTCGTCAACAAAAATATTCTCATAATACTCTTTCCACCACCTTCCCCTCTGTCGTCACATACGTTTTCATCAGATTCGCTGTCAAGCAGGAATGCACAGGAAGGATGATAAGCAAATCCCCAATCTTGTAATCAGATATCCTCGATCTTGGTACTGCAACAATACCATGTTCCTGCGAGAGATTTTTGATATACATACCCGGAATTAAATTTCCCCAACTATTTCCTTCCTTCTCAACGACTTTTCCGTATATTGTTCCTAATTCTTCATCTTCAAGTCTTTCTTTGGAAAAATGCACACCACCGCCATATATCACGATCTCGTTCCTCGCTTCATGGATTGCAACTATTGGACAAGCCATTGCCACAGCGATCTGGCTGATCTCACATGATCCGATATAGTATTGCATGAGATCATAGAAAACGAAATTGCCGGGTCGTATTTCATCGATACCAGAGAAGTCATCAATCACACTGCAACTTGGAGTATCCCCGATCGAGAGAATTGCATCAGGATATTTTCCCTGATATGCCCGTTTCAATGGAATTAATTCTTCAAGACTTTTTTGATAAACTTCCTTTATTTTTTCGGGAGTTCTGCACAAATATGCATGCCCTGCATGTGTAAGAAATCCTTTAAATTTAAGCATACTGCTCTCATTAGAAACGGCTAATATGCTTTCTATTGTGCCACTATCTTTTGGAAGTATTCCGGCTCTGTGATACCCGACATCTATCTTAATAAAAAAACGGACTTCGTGTTTAAGGTTTTTCTTCAAAAATTCAATAGTATCTGTGGACTCAATCAATAGGTTGAGATGTATTTTTTCTGCCAGTTTGTTAATGGTAGCAATTTCCAAAATATTTACCGGAAATGCAACGGTGATGTCATTCCACTCCTGCGCAAAGTCCTGTGCCATTTCAAGGGATGAGACAGTAATTTTATCTAATCCCAGTTCTTTAAACCACCTGCCGATCTCAAGTGATTGGTGCGTTTTAAAATGCGGACGGAACTGCACTCTATTTTTCTGTGCTTTTAATAACATATCCTGTATGTTTCTTCTGCATTTTCCTTCATTCAAGAGTAAGGTCGGTTTTGTGATTTTCATGCGTGATACTCATCCTTACATTTTGTGAAAAAGATATGAAGAGCTTGTGAGTTTTCTCCACTTTTTACCATTTCCTGAAATTCCTTTGGAAACACTTCAAAATCGATTCCGAACACCTCTTCGAAAACAATGTTATGGTCACGCTCCTTTAAGAGCCGTTTCATATAGACGAGAAACTTTTCCTTCCCATACTGTGCAATCAGATAATCCACAATACATGCAAATTCGGAATACATAAACGTAATTCTGTTTTCCACATCAAGTTCAATTTTATCCTCTTTTTTCGTCTTGAAATAATCCGGCGGCATGAAATTGCCCTGTCGTATATAATTATAGGTTTCTTCCTTGCTAGGATACCAGGAAGTGCCCATCTGATTTGAACTATAAACAGCAATTCCTTCAAGTAACCATTTGGGATATTTCAATGCCCGTATAATGCCTGCATGTTGATGAAGAAGTGAGTGTGAAAGCTCATGCGTGAGATATATCTCCATGGAAATCGAATGCTCGATTGCTTCCCTTTGCGCCCAAGGTGATACAACTATATTGCCATTAAAAAAAGCACAAAACCTTGCTTTCGTTGTGGTATGGCTGAAATATGTTCTCTTATCAGCAAAGAGAAATATTTTTGGTTTTCTCTTGAACTGCTGATCATGAAACTGCTCCACACCTGGAATAAGCGAGTTGATTTTTGCAAAATCAGTATATTCGGCTCCCTTTTGAACATACACATTAGTATGTGCTAACTCATGTTTTTTAAAACCAAGTATTATCGGAGAATAGGGAAATAGTTTTCCAAAAAGAAAGCTATAAATCAAAAAACCAATAATGAGATATAGTATAAAGAATAGCGACAATCTAACTTTTTTTCTCAATCTGTACTCCTGTCGCATGTGAACTTCATTAGAAATCTGCTCGCACTTCCATTTTTAGCTGGTATCGGGTATCGGACTGGGGATATTTTTCCAAATAATATTTGAGAAATCCTGTCACATATTTGCTGAATTTATAATCAAACTGAAGTGTTAATCTTGTATTCAATCCCGCTCGTTTACTGTAGAGAATATTGGCAAAATAATCGGATCCTTCCCGCTTATTCTGTTGCATATGAAGCTGTGCGGTCATGTGATATTTCGAACCTGCATTATAAGTGAATTCCGGCTCGATCGTATATGAGGTAATCTTATAATCATCTGTACCATCTATCTTTGCGCCGTTTTCTATATCCAGTCCAAGCAATGACGAAACGATCATATTATAGCTGAATTTATATGCAATATCAGTGGAAAATCCCCAAACTTCGGAGTGCAGAAAATCCTTTGTCTGATAATTTGAGATGACATCTGTATAGGTAACTTCATTCTCAAAATTCCACTGTTTTACATTATAAAAATTCATCGCAGCAGTATAGGTATCCTGATCAAGCTCATCAAACTCATTCTCATACTGGTAATCTATCTTTTTTACCTTTTCGTACAGCAGCCGGGTTACGATCCGGTTTTTCACAATATTATACCAGAGCTGCTCTTTATATCTCTGGTACCCGTAGTCAGTATATTTTTTATTCATCAGAGCACTAGGCTTGAGCAGGTAGAGATCCAGTTTATGCGGAGTTTTTGATTTTTCTTGTATCGCAATATCTGAAGTAAAGACAATTTTATCTAAAATTTCATTTAATCCCTTATCTTTTAATGTGATCCCCCTTGCCGGATTGATCTGCACATTCCAGTTCATTTGAAGCTCTGTGATCGGTTGGGGCGTCCCAACGATAGTGATCTCATAATCGTAATCTCCGTCTTCCTGATAAAAACCGAGACTATCATACAAACCTTCCCCATCTCCCACATAGATGAGTTCCTTCATTTTGGGATACAGTTCGAGATTTCCTATCTTGTAATTGACACGGTTTGAAATGCTGTTGTTCATGAGATTAAAAGAAAGCTGGGAGTTCAGGAGATCGAAATTGCTGTTGCTCTCGCCAGTGAGATAGTGATTTGATCTATAAGAATACTCTGCTTTGAAATTTGTCGTTCCCTCATTATAATTCACTCCTATTTTATACAGATGAGCTTTCTTAAAATCAAACCATTCGATCTTCAGACTGTCCACAAACTCCTGCTCATACTGAAGATTGACTTCCGTATTCCAGAGCGCAGTAGAGAGCCCATAAAAATATTTCACATTACTGAAACCGAAATCCAGTGCTCCTTCATGAGTAAACTTCCTGTCCGAGAACCCGGCATTAATTTTCATAAAACCAAATGTGTAACTTCCGTCCAGAGAATGCATTCTTTGAACGAGTTTATCCTGCACAGTACTAAAGGGAGATTCGTTTTCTTCGCGAATCCTTGAAAAAGTGTAATTAGCCGAGGGCAGGAAAAAGAGAGAGGGATTCTGCATATAGGAAAAGGTATTTGTAAATGTCTGCTGGTGGGCAACATACTGCATAGTTTTATCATAAAACCGCGCTTTGTTTACCATCCATTTCGGGAATGAAAGCTCAAAAGAACCTCCGTATTCCGATACATCCACAGTATCTATCTCAGTAAAATCAGAGGTTTGGTATTGTTTTTCCGCAGATTCTACTCTTGCCAGAGAATGGAAATATTTGTCATGTGCCCGATAATATGTAGAGGTCTGTACCTTACCGATGGAAAATATTGGCATGTTATAATCTAAAGAGTGATAATGTGCAAAGCCGTTATCGTGTTCGTCGTCGATCGTGGAAAAGCTGTTTTGGTCAAAATTGGTGAACATCCCTTCTGAGACGAGTTCAAAATTACCAATCGCAACATTTGCTCTCAGATCGACATTGGTACGTTTCTCCGGGAAAGGAAGCTGTATCTCCGGTATATACTCCCCGTTCCCTTCTCCGACCCATTCATATTGAATATATCCTGATTTATTATAGGAGCCCTCTCCTGAACCCACATAGGAAAAGCTCACTAAATAATTACCTGTTGAATCGAATCCCACATACACATAATGAGAATCTTCCAGGATATAGTTCCCTTGCCCGACCGCAACAGAATCCACTCCGCTGATGCGTGCTTTATCAGGATCGTTACCGGCATTTTTCAATATTTCTTTTTCCTCTTGTGTGAGCGTGAAATTCAGCGGATTTTCCTTATCATCATTATTGCTGAGAATTTTTAGAGATATATCCACGGCATTATCCCAAAAAGCAAGAGAACCTGAACCAAGATAGAAGTTGCTTCGATATTCCTCTGCGGTGTATTCATAATCCGCAATAATATAGGATTCCTCAGTTATGATATTATTATTCTGGAAGGTGATCGAACCCTCATTATAATCGATGAAATAATCCTCACCGCGGGTAAGGAGGGTTCCGTTAAGATATATCTTCTCAGTTCCGGATAGCACGCGCACATTGGAGCTGTTCCTGCCTGGCAGGAAGTATGGTCCCTGAATACCTTCAGTGCCGTAAAAGGAGTAGCTTTTAAAATCCCCGTTTGAGACTGCTGCGGAACCGTTTACTTTTTGATGTCCATTCCATTGAAATGTCACCCCTTCAAGTTTATAATCGTAATTTGCATAGTATGTGTCGTCGAACCTTGCAAAAAAATCACCGAACTGTAAGCTGTAGTTACCGGAATAGACCTTGATGAACATCTTATCGAACTCGCTGAGTTTTTTTGTCGTTCCCTCTGTGGAAATCGGGGTCGTGTTGTCAGATAATTGAGCTTTTATGAACACATTTCTTGAGAGTTCACCATCCACTTGCAGATAGAGGGACTGATCGAGATCCATGTCCTGCTGGTTACCGAGAGAAAGTGCAAAACTTTTACTTCCGGAAATATTCAGATTGGTTGAAGTATCATATTTTTGTGCTTGGGTTGAGGTTTGCTTTTTCTTTGATCCCGGCTCTAAAATATTATCCTGTTGCGTATATTGCTGGAAAGAATAGAGCAGACTTTTCGGAAAGACCCTGAACGTGACCTTCACTCTTGATCCGGGCTCAAACTCTTTCAAGAATGAAATAATACCACGCACATGATCAAGGGAATAATCCATTCCTTTAGTCAGCACAGAATCTTCATAAGTCACTGATTCGGAGTCATAAATTATATGATCGTATCCAAGTTCATAGTGTGTTTTTTCAAGCTCAATTGTTATGATGTTTATCTTATCAAGGATTGAAAAATCCTCTGCTTGAAGCGTACTGCACATGCAGAGAATTATCAGCAGGAAAAGAAGTGATCGAAAAAAGTGCATTCCCTCTAATTCTTAGGTAAAATAAGCGCTAATACTAAATAAAGAAATATACCTGATGCAAAGTACAATCCCATCAGCAGAAATATGATCCGAACAATACTTATATCCATATTAAAATGTCTTGCAATTCCCGAGCACACGCCAAAAATAACCGCATTATCCATATCTCGTGTAAGGTGCTTGTCATCTTCATCATTCACAACGATCTCAACCTCATTTTCAGGTTTACGAGGTATTATCAAAGCAGCAATAATATAGATAAAAATTCCCGCACCACCAAAAATGGCAAAGATGACCCATATCAAACGGATCAATGACACATCCACATCGAGATATTCGGAAAGTCCGCTGCATACTCCTGCGATCTTCCCGTTCTTGGTATCGCGATATAATACTTTATTGGTTCTCATGAGTTTCTCGCTTTCTTGTTGATAAATAAATTATATTTCTTAGTTCTTCTATATTTTTCGCAGCGAACCATCTTTTATAAAAAACCTGCTCTTTTACGATTTGAGCTATCGACATGAGCGCACGCAGGTGGAAGTTGCGTTCATCCATAGAACCGATCAGAACAAACACAGTATGAACAGGCGGTTCGTCCTTTTCAAAATTTATACCATCCTTGCAGCGCACGATAAGTATATCAAACTTTTTATCTCCTTTTACTATAATATGAGGAATTGCAAGTCCGGGTTCGAGCATTGTTGAGGACTGCTGTTCCCTGTCGATAAATAGGTTATGGAGTTCCTGAGAAGGGATATTTAATCGTAAAGAAAGTTGTTCCGAAACAATTTTGAAAAATTCTTCTGCTTCTATTGAGTGTTCAAGATCAAGTACAATTGCAGATTTGACCAGTTTATCAAACCTGTCCTCAATTATATTATCGCGCCTGATGAGTATTTCTTTAAGTTCCTCTGTAAGTGTGCTGCTCGTGATCTTTTTGTTCATCACCCGCTCTACAATATGAACGAGAGCAGATTTCCTATTCACTCTCAACCGCACATAAAAAAGATACCATGCAAGGCAGAGTACGGCGAAAAATCCTGTGATAATAAGGGGTAACGTTCCCATCTCAAAAATGAGAAAGGCATATATGATGATCGCAATTATCTGAAGCCAGGGGTACAGCGGAACTCTAAATGACGGCTGGTAGGTATCGATCCTGCTTTCTCTCATCACGATCAGCGCAACATTTGTGTACAGAAAAAGAATAAGCATCATAGTTGATGCAGCTTTGACCAGATTCTCGAAATTGAAAAAAGTGATCATCAGGATCATAAAAGCGGAAGTAAATATGATCGCAATAAAAGGTGTGTGGTTCTTTCTACCCATCTTCCCGAAAATTGCCGGAACCAACCTGTCCCTGCTCATTGCAAGTGGAAATCTGGAAGCAGAGAGAATGCCGGCATTTGCAGTCGAAAAAAATGCAAAAAGTGCTGCAACTGATACAACGATCATTCCGATCTTTCCAAGCACCACCTTACCGCCCAGAGAAATCGGTGTGAGGGAATGAGTAAGTTTATTTGCATCGACTACGCCCACTGTCACAAATACAACAGCAACGTAAAAGAACATCACAACGATAAAAGCTAACAACATACCCATGCGCAGATTTTTCTTTGGTTTTTTGATTTCTTCAGCAATACTTGCTACTTTCGTTAAACCTCCAAAAGACACAAATACAAGTCCGACTACCGGAATTACTGCGCCAAATCCTTTTGGTGAAAACGGAATAAAATTATGCAGATTGATCTTTGTGATACCAACGGTGCAGTATAGCAACAATATTGCCAGCAGTGACAGCACGAGAAAAATTTGAAATTTGCTGGTATGTTTTACGCTTTTAATGTTCAAAAGTGTGAAGAGAATACAAAATAGGATTGCTATCGCTTTCACATGGACTTCCGATAATACAGGGAACAGCAAGTTTGCAAATGCTCCAACACCAATAAGCGCAAACGCACTTTTCAGCGCCAGACTGAACCAGCTTGCAAATCCGCCTAATGTTCCGGCTGCAGGTCCCATACTTCTCTCAATATAGAAATAACTTCCACCTGCTTTGGGCATCGCTGTTCCGAGTTCTATCTGTGCAAGCATACTTGGTATTACAATAATCCCGGCCAGAATGTATGCCACGACAACTGCAGGACCGGCTTTCGCAAATGCAAGCCCCGGCAGAACAAAGAGTCCGGAACTTATCATCGCACCGCTCGCAATACTAAAAACATCGAGCAGGTTTAATTTTCTATGCAATAATTTCTTTTTTTCCTGCATAATTGTTTAAAAGCCCTATGAAAAAAAATGTCAAACTAATTTCATAATAAAAAAAGCCAGACATAATGCCTGGCTTTGTATATAGGTATAATTATCTGTTACGGTGTATAAATATTAAGAGGTTCAATATTGGCAGGAATTGATGAATCATACCAATCCGTATGGGCGGTTCCTCCGCTCACTGCCCAGTCTGCAAAGAATAAATATGCCCAGGTGATTTGAATCTTCTCAATAGGATAATCCCATGAAGTTGCAATATTAATTGCCCAGGGGAGGTTGTTGGAAGTTTTGAAATAACGATCGGTTGCAGGATTAGAATCATCATCGCAGGTTCCCCAGTGAGGTGTAGCAGCCATCTTGGAGGTCGGAGCATAATCGGGAAGATGAATCTCTTTTAATCGATCATCATTCGGAAAGATAAATGGATTATAGGGCGGTAGGTCTTTTGATGTCCACCCGGAGAAATCCAGGGGCGTACCCAGCTCATAGGTAAATTCAAATTCTGCGGGAGTTACATAAGGTTCACCTTCAACGGTGTTTATCCACGTAGACGTATCAGGTGGTTCGTCCATCAAGTCAAAGGCATCATCGAATAATATCACAACTGCATTTGTATTGCCATTATCTACATATTGGGTAAAAGTACCGTGATTGTTGAATGCATAATAATTCGGTGCACCAAAGGGGAACTTCACACCGCAACCATTATGATAACCAGCCCCTGTGGCACGAAGTTTGAACGAGCCATGTATATCGACCAATTCATTACTCGCATTGGTGACCTGATTATAATTATAATCAAGTATGATATCGTTGAAATCATAATCGCTTTTACTGGGCCATTTATCCTCAAAAGCAAGGGTATAATAGGTATTTTCTGATGGATAAAAATTGTCGTATGCTCTTTCATCATCCATTGGATAATCATCATTGAGGTCTGTGACACCATCTTCATCACTGTCCCAGCCATTGACAAAAAGTGCCCAAGAGCAACCATTAATTGTCGCATCGTAATCATTGGAAGTTTCATCATAGAGAGTAGTGCCCGTTCCTTCATCCATCCGCCAGTAAGCAGCAAGGTTTGTGGTTATACCAGAGATAAGCTTGTTATAATTTGCGGCGATTTCAGCACCGGTTCTGGCTACTGACCAGATACGAACTTCCTCCATGTAGCCGAGTAATCCCCAAGTAGTACCCCCTAGTACGGCAGGATATCCTGAAAGATTGGAAGTCGTCGCTGGTATTGTACCTGAAAAGGTTAATGGGACCGGTGTCGTATTACCATTTATATAAAGCTTGAGTTTCCCCGCATTCGTTCCGGCACTGCCGTCAAAAACCACTGCCCAATGAAACCAGGTACCACTGGCGATGCCAGTAGAATAGTTAGACCAGTAGGCATAAGAGCCAGAACCGTTACCAAGTTCAATATAGAAGCTACCAAAAGCGGCATAGATTTCAATATCGTTATCCTCGTCTATCCATTTGTACATAATCAACTCAGTTTCTGTGTTGTCAGCCTGTTTTGCCCATCCTTCAATAGTGAATGCAGAAGCATTATTGAGTTCGGAAATATCCCATAGATTGACATAATCATTAACTCCATCAAAACTCAGACAATAATTGGTTAATTTCGTATTCTCCCCATATCCTTTAGGATCGACGAAAGGGGCATCGAGTGCAACATAATTGCTGTACTGATACGTTAATTCTCCATTAATGATGGGTATGGATAGCGTGTTTATGGGACTCACAACTGTAAGCTCAGTACACCCTTCAGGGACGATCAGGGCGGTTTTGTAGTATCCGTCTTCTAATGTGCCACCTTTTGAGATAAGACGGCCATTCACGTCGGGATCAGCATCATATATTTTGAACACGATCCCTTGTACTGGGCTGGTCGATGCATCTGTTACCATAAGGTTTACTGCAATAGATTTCAATGTTTCATATGTAAAATCTTCTGGAACTTGAATGTCGTTAATATTAACCGGATCATCATTAGTATTATTCTGTGTGACTTGATCACATGCAGCAAGCATTAAAATTATTGAAAAGATTACCAAAATTACTTTTTTATTTATCATGGTAACCTCCTAGTTTTTAATTTTCAATAAGAAAATATAATTTTTAATAAAAAACGTCAATTTTTTCGAAATTTAATTTTTTACATATAAATAGTGAAGTCAAACTACAAAATTATTGACAAGCTTCTCCTCGCAGATGGGTTTCCTTCAGGATTGTATATGATCAAAAAATCAGTTTTCGGCAAAGAGATATTTGAATACACCGGCGTTATTCATGTTCACACAGAGCATTCCTTTGATGGACATGGAAGTCTCGAAGAGATTGTTGATATCGCAGAACAATTAAACGTGGATTTTGTGTGCATTACAGACCACCGATCTCTCGACATTAAAAAAGAAGTTCCAGCACTCAAGCAAACAGATGTAAAACTTCTTATCGGTTATGAAATGAATGATGCAAAAAAGAATAATCATTATCTTATTTTCAATGTTGACGAGGTTTTCTCTCTATCGATGAGTGCTGAAGAATACGTAAAGCAAACCAGAAAAGCTGATGGTACAGGATTTATTGCTCATCCCTTTGAGAAAAGAAGATCAAAAAGAACATTACGCACCTATAATTGGACATCATGGAATGTTGATGAATTTGACGGGATGGAGATTTGGAATTACATATCGGAGTGGACAGATAAGCTGAGTATTCCGTGGAATGTCATAACGAAAATATTATTCCCAAATACTTCAATACGACGACCTAATAAAAAAGCTGTCGCAAAATGGGATGATCTCAATGTACAAGGGTATCACAAACCTGCGATCGGCAGTGTTGATTCTCATGAGAACAGGTACTCCGCTGGTCCGCTTTCCATAAGCTTCCTTCCGCATAGAAAACTATTCGGGACGATTAGGACAAATATTCAGACAAGGAAACCTCTCTCTTCTGATAATGCAACTCAAGAGATACTCTCATGCCTGAAAAACGGCAATTCGTACATTGTTAATTATACGCATGCAAACCCATACATATTTTACTGCGGGATAGAATCGAAAGCGTCTGAGAAATTTGCTTTGCCCGGAGAAAAGATATCTCTCGATGAAAAAGACCTTTACTTATTTATCTATCTTCAGCAGGATTGTCATATAAAAATTATACATAACGGGAATCTGGTTCACACTGAGTATATGAACAAAGTATCCTATCCGATCACCGAGAAGGGTTTTTATCGGATCGAGGTGTTTATAGGGCTCAAAGGATGGCTTTTTTCGAATCCCATGTATGTTGTTTAAAGTTTCTGAAATGATAAAAATAATTATTAAACAACGGAAAACACGAAAGACGCTAAATAATTAAATAAGGCATAGATTCAAGTGAAAGGATGACTGGTACCTTTCTTGATTAGAATTTTTTTAGTAAAATTTGACTTGATAAGCAAATTTGTAAATAAAATAATGTGTAATAGAATATTTTTTCTTTAGCCATGTTTTCGTGCTTTTAGTGCCTTTCGTGGTTAATAATTTAAGGAGCAGTATGAAAGAAATATTTGTACAAGACCTGAGCTCTTTAGAGGGCAGTGAAATAACGGACTTTTTTGCGATCAGTGAAAAATCTGTAAGAAAAAGCAGAAATGGAAAATTCTTCATACGTTTGTTGTGCGTGGACAAAACAGGGCAGGTAACAGGATTCATCTGGGATAATGTACCAAAACTGCAAGACACGTTCAGTGTGGGAGATATTGTGAAACTGAAAGCACTTGTCACGACGTTCGAAAACAATATGCAACTCTCCATAAGCAACATACGAAAAGCAGAAGAAAACGAATATCAAATTTCTGATTTTGCTCCAACAACGACAAAAGATACAGACAAACTCATAGAAAAACTCTTTAACTTTGTTGATTCGATAAAGAATGAGTATTTATCTCAACTTCTTCATCTTGTGTTTGATGATAAAGAATTGCTGGAAAAATTCTCAAAATCACCTGCCGCGAAGAACTGGCACCATAATGTCGTTGGTGGACTTCTCCATCATTCAGTGACCGTTACCTCTATTTGTGACGCAGTCAGCACTTTGTATGATAACATTGACAGAGATTTGCTTATTACCTGTGCTATCCTGCATGATATCGGTAAGATAAAGGAATATACCCTTGCACCATTTATTGAGTTCACAGATGAAGGACGCCTGGTGGGTCATGTTGTTATTGGCAATAAAATGGTGGTTGATAAATGCGAAGAGATCAATAATTTTCCTAAAAATCTCCTTATGAAAATCGAGCATCTCCTTCTCAGCCACCACGGAGAAAGAGAACACGGTGCAGCTGTTCCTCCAAAAACAAAAGAGGCACTCATTCTCCATTATGCAGACAACCTTGATGCCCAGGTCACAGGTGCAGCAGATCTTATCGAGAAAGCTGCTGATGAAAAATCATCCTGGACGGATTATCATTTCTTGACCAATCGGGAATATTATACGGAATAACATCAATTTCTCTTGTAGTCCGATTTTCTTGACTGCATTTCAGGCGATTGGACATTTTACAAGTTCAAAATATAATATATTTAAGGATTTCTCATGAATATAAAAATTTCTTTCCCGGACGGTTCCACAAAGGAATTTCCAAAAGGGTTCACTCCCCTTGAGATTGCTCAAGGCATAAGCAAAGGACTTGCAAAAGAAGTTCTCTGCGCGCAATTCAATGATGCTTCGGTTGATATGACCAGGCCTCTCGAAGAAGACGGATCCATACTCTTCTATAAATTCTCCGACGAAAAAGGAAAAGATGTGTACTGGCACAGCAGTTCACACATTATGGCACAGGCTGTGAAACGGCTTTTCCCGGATGTAAAAGTTGCGATTGGTCCATCTATCGAGCAGGGCTTTTACTATGATTTTGATAAAGAAACTCCTTTCACAGAAGAGGATTTGCACCTTATTGAGGAAGAAATGCAACGCATCGTTGATGAAAATTTCTTCTTTGAAAGGAAAGTCGTAAGCCGTGAAGAAGCCCTGGAACTATTTGAAAGTCTTGGCGAGGACTACAAAATAGAACTCATCAAAGAACTGCCTGAAGATGAAACAATCACAATTTATGTCCTTGGTGATTTTGTTGACCTGTGCCGTGGGCCACACTTGCAGTCTACAAACCAAGTAAAATATTTTAAGCTGCTGAAATTCTCCGGTGCTTACTGGCGTGGTGATGAACATAACAAGATGTTGCAGCGCATTTATGGCATATCCTTCCCTTCTCAGAAAGAGCTGGATGACTATCTTAAAAAACTGGAAGAAGCAGAAAAAAGAGATCACCGAAAGATCGGCAAAGAACTCGACCTCTTTGGTTTTTATGAAGATGTCGGCGCTGGACTTGTGCATTGGCATCCAAAGGGTGGTGTCATGAGAGATGTCATAGAAAATTTCTGGAAGAAAGAACATTACAAAGCTGGTTATGAGATCGTCTACACTCCTCATATTGGGAAATCCATTTTATGGGAAACCAGCGGACACCTTGACTTCTATAAAGACAGCATGTACGCTCCGATGAAGATCGATGAGATCGATTACTACATCAAACCGATGAACTGTCCTTTTCATATTATGGTGTATAAATCCAAATTGCGAAGTTATCGTGAATTACCCTACAAGTCCGCCGAACTTGGCACAGTGTACCGCTACGAACGCTCCGGTGCCTTGCATGGACTGATGAGAGTGCGTGGTTTCACTCAGGATGATGCGCATATTATGTGTACTCCGGATCAGCTTGTGGGTGAAGTAGTAAAATTGCTTGATTTCTCACTTTTCTTCCTTAAATCCTTCGGCTTCGACAGGTATGATATTTTTCTTTCTACCAAACCGGATAAATATGTGGGAGAAGATATTGATTGGGAAAGAGCGACAGAATCTCTGAAAGAAGCATTGGAAATTTCAGGATTGGATTATAAAGTCGATCCCGGTGAAGGTGTTTTTTACGGACCGAAAATTGACATCAAGATCAAGGATGCACTCGACCGATCATGGCAGTGCACAACCATTCAGTTCGACTTCAATCTTCCTGAACGCTTCGATATGACTTATATCGGTGAAGACAACGAAGCTCATCGTCCGTATATGATCCATCGCGCTTTGCTGGGTTCTCTCGAGCGATTCTATGGAGTCCTTATTGAGCATTATATGGGAAACTTCCCTGTGTGGTTAGCGCCTGTCCAGGTACAGGTCATACCCATTAGTGAGCATCAAACTGAATATGCAAAAGGTATTTTGCAAGCGCTGAGAGATGCTGATATCCGCGCTGAAATCGATGTGCAGAACGAAAAAGTTGGCTACAAAATTCGTGAAGCTGAAAAGCAGAAAATTCCGTACATGGTCATAGTCGGCAATAAAGAGGTTGAAAATCAGAATATCTCAGTCAGAAAACATCTCACTGGCGATCTTGGAGCAATGGATCTCAAGGACTTCGTTTCCACAATTACTCAAGAAATTCAGAATAAAACGATCAGCACAATTGATAGTTAGACAATAATGATCAGGGTGTGTACTGGTGCTTGTCGTTCATCTTCAAATTTTCTAAAGCCCCGGGAAGGATTAGTGAAAAGTTTTTTTATTTTCATTTTTATTACATTACTTTTGTGTTGCACTCTTTTTGCAGAATCAGAGATTGCCGGCTACCCAATATTCGGATACGAGAACGAGACCGGCTTTTACGCAGGTGGCATTGCGTACGCACGAAATCGACCAAAGCATTTTGATACATCCATTCCCCCAAATAGTTATTATCTCTCTCTAGAATACAGCGCCAAGAAGCAATTCGCAGTCAAATTTGAACCGGAACTCCATTTAAAAAATGGGCTTTATACATTCAACTCAACACTTAATTTCAAAAAATGGCCATCAAAATTTTACGGTATTGGCAAAAATTCAGCGGTTGATAAGGCAGAAGATTTTACCCCGATTGAATTCGGATGCGCGCTTGATATGAGTAGAAAAATGTCTGTGAACTGGGATCTATCATTAATTTATGATTTCAGTTATTTTGAGATCACGAAAAAGGAAGACGGCGGTATCCTGAGATCGGGAACAATTCCCGGAAGCAAAGGCGGTTTTAATTCAGGACTGGGATTGCAGATCAGCTATGACAGCAGAAATGCGGAAACCTATCCGACAAAAGGTGCACTCTTCAGCTTTCGTGCGATGAATTATAATAAGATAATCGGAAGCGACTATAATTTTGATGAGTATACTCTTGACCTCCGACAGTACCTTTCCTTTTCTGATAAACACGTTTTCGCACTTCAGGGATATGTATCTTTTACATCTAAGAATCCGCCCTTTTACAGCATGCCTCATTTGGACAAGCACATGCGCGGAATGACGCCCAACCTCCATATTGATAAGCAGATTGCTGTTTTCAGAGCAGAATACCGCGTTTTTCCCTGGGAAAAAGGATTCCTCAACAGACTGGGATTTGTTGTTTTTGCCGAAAATGGTCAGGTAGCCGACAAACCAAAAAACCTCTCTTTAGCCCATGCCAG
>CAYUTH010000024.1:0-3059 GCA_964447485.1 uncultured Candidatus Cloacimonadota bacterium
GAAATGAAGGTGAAATCTTTCCAGGGCCATGGATCAGTAGTAATGATTATGGAATAAATTTTACGCAGCACACTTTAAACGGTTGCTTTTGTAATGTTGCACATACATTTGAAATAGGGAGTCGAGATTCCATTGGATATTACGTCGGTGGAATATGGGGCATTAATGACACCCTATGGCTCATGATATCGTATGATAATTTCGATAGTGTCGAAGTTCAGAGTGTCTATAATATAGATGAATATCCTCTCCGAGATTTAAGCAGAGGAACAGAATACGGTGAATTATACAACTTTGCCGATTCTCCAAAGAGACTTTCGTATAGTAGCGATTATGGTGAAACCTGGGAATTACATAATATAATGAATTATGGATTAGACTACAAAGATATGGTGGGAGGTAGGCAGGAAGGAGAAGTATATATCTATGGTTATTATGACGAAAATATGCTTACAATAGAGCATAGTTATATATTTCATTCAACCGATTATGGCAGGACATTCATCGTTTTTCATCCCTTTTCTAAAGGAGAAGAAACCTTGGTTGCAAATTTCTCTTCTGCTGTGACAGAAGGCAATGTTCCTTTGGCTATATCATTTTGCAACTATTCAGTGGGAGATATTCAAAGCTACGAATGGGATTTTGATAATGATGGCGTTGTAGATTCATATGAAGAAGAACCGGAATATACTTACCAAGATACAGGATATTATTCAGTGAAACTTACTGTTTATGACACGGATGGATCCGATGAATTTCTAAGAGAGAATTATATCCACGTGAAAGATCCAAATGCAATAGACGAAGAAATAGAAAAAGATAAATTATTATTACATAATAGCCCAAATCCATTCCGGTCATCCACAACTATCAGTTATTCGCTACAACATAATATTAGAGAAGCCACAATCGAGATATACAATATAAAAGGGCAACTCATCAAAACATTTCTCACGTTCCCAAACAGGGGTTTGGGAACGCATGAAGTGGTTTGGGACTGCAAAGATGACAGAGAAAAAAAGGTAAAAACGGGCATCTATTTCTGTAAACTTACTACAGAAAATACTTATACAATCAAGAAGCTAATCCTGATAAAATAAATCCTTCATTTATATAGCACTTAGAATTTGTTTGAAATTTTCCCATCTCGGTGTTCTCTGTGGTGAATAAATATATTTAGATCTCTCTATCACTCCAATTCCGTATAACTTGACTATTTTGAAGCCGATTTAATTTAGGTAAAAATTGTAAATTCCGGAGGTTCTATGGAATACTTCTTAACAGAAGAACAGCAGGAAATCAAAGCGCTTGCACGGCAACTCGCTGAAGAAAAAATGAAACCCGTTCGAGAAAAATATGATGAAGAGGAAATCTTCCCCTGGGATATAGTCAAGCAGATGGCACAAACCGATCTCTTCCGCGTTATGCTGCCCGAAGAATATGAAGGATTGGGCGGCAAGGTCATGGATCTTGTGGTCATGATGGAGGAGTTGTGCCGCGTGGATAGCGGCATTGCGCTGTCACTTGGAGGAACCGGTCTCGGCATGTACCCGATCCTGCTTAGCGGCAACGAAGAACAAAAACAAAAATATCTCCCTTCCATTGCAGACGGAGCAAAGTTGGCAGCTTTTGCACTGACAGAAGCAAATGCCGGCTCTGATGCAGGTGGCGTTAAAACTACTGCAGTGAAAGATGGAGATCATTATATATTGAATGGCACCAAACAATGGATCACCAACGGCGGTGAAGCGGATATCTATACCGTATTCGCACTCACTGATAAATCAAAAGGCGCTCGCGGCGCCTCTGCATTTATAGTGGAAAAAGGAACAGATGGATTCAGCTTTGGTAAAAAAGAAAAGAAAATGGGAATCCGTGCATCCTGTACAAGAGAACTCATATTTGAAAACGTGAAAGTTCCTGCAGAAAATCTTATCGGCAGAGAAGGCATGGGCTTCATGATCGCCATGAAAACCCTCGACAAATCCCGTCCAATGGTCGCTTCGCAAGCGCTTGGTATCGCACAGGGAGCCATGGAAGAAGCAGTACGTTATTCTCATGAACGCCACCAGTTCGGCAACCCGATCTCGTCTTTTCAGGCAGTCCAATTCATGCTTGCAGACATGGCAATCAAAGTCGAAGCTGCTCGTGCGCTTATCTATGCCACTGCACGAATGATCGATTCCGGCGAGAAGAAATTCAGTATGGAATCCGCAATGTGCAAAACCTTTGCGTCGGACATTGCAATGGAAGTGACCACCGATGCAGTGCAGGTGCTTGGCGGGTATGGCTACATGAAAGAATATCCTGTTGAAAAAATGATGCGTGATGCAAAGATCACTCAAATATACGAAGGCACGAACCAAATACAAAGAATGGTGATCGCATCCCATCTTCTCAAAGAATACAAGTAGGAAAATGTCGAATATCGAATTTCTAATTTCAAATAATCCATTAGACATTAGAAATTAGGATTTAGAAATTCATGAAGAAGCTTCTTTTTCATATTTGCTGTGCGCCGTGCTTTATCGCTCCATACGAACACCTCAAAGATGAATTCGACATCACTGGATTCTGGTACAACCCAAACATCCAACCTTATCAGGAATTTCAAAAAAGGTTGGAAGAGGTTGAGAAATTTGAGAAAATTCACGATCTTCCAATGATCTATAACAGAGAATATCCTCTTGAAAAATGGCTGCGCAATGTTGTTTTCAGAGAGAATGATCGCTGCCGCTTTTGCTATCAGGACAGATTAGAACAGACAGCGCGATATGCGAGGAAAGGGAAGTTCGATTATTTCACATCCACTCTGTTCTATAGCAAGTTCCAGGATCACGAATTAATGAAGGATATCGCAGAAATCCTTGCAAAAGAATATCGTGTGAAATTTCTGTATAAAGACCTTCGCGAATTCTGGAAAGAAGGTATCGAACGCTCAAAAGCTGAAGAAATGTACCGCCAGCAGTACTGCGGCTGCATCTACAGCGAACGGGATCGGTATTATCATCCCGAGAAGGAGAAATGAAAGTAAAACAAGATTCCAATCTTGTTTAAAA
>CAYUTH010000024.1:3159-16895 GCA_964447485.1 uncultured Candidatus Cloacimonadota bacterium
TATCATCCCGAGAAGGAGAAATGAAAGTAAAACAAGATTCCAATCTTGTTTAAAAAAGAAAAAATCACTCATGAATACGTATCAGAAAATGTTTAATGATAGAATCAATAATACTCAACATTGGAATGTTGAGCTACTCGTAAAACAAGATTCCGATCTTGTTTGAGTTTTTAAAGATGGAGAATTTAAAATACAAAGAAGCTTATTTCAGAAATTTACCCCACTTTCAACCAGAAGGTACAATTTTTGCAGTAACATCTGGACTGGCATTTTCTCTTCCTCGCAAAATAAAAGATAAATTGAAAGAAGAAAAAAGGGAATTTGATAGAATATCTTCAAGTTTAACTGGCTCAGAACTACAAGTTTTTATAGATGAGTTTGAACGGAAGTATTTTGAAGAATTTGATAATTTTCTAGATAAATACTCACAATCACCAACATGGCTATCAATTGATCCGGTCGCAAAGGAAGTAGCAAACAGCATTCATTATAACAATAAAAAAATGTACGATCTTCATGCATATTGTATTATGCCCAATCATGTACACATTTTATTACAGCCGGTAAAAGATCAAAATGGAGTATCTCATTCCCTTTCAAGAATTATGTATTCTCTGAAAAGATACACTGCCACTTCATGTAATAGACTGCTAAAAAGAAAAGGGCAATTTTGGCATCATGAAAATTATGACCACTTTATTCGTGACGAGAAGGATCTTGCATATTAATTATATTACTTATTAAATAATCCAGTAAAAGCAACATTGATAGATGATGCAAAAAACTGGAAATATACATGGACTAAAGATGATTATGACGTCGATATTTTCTAATTTGCTCAACATCCGTCTTCTCCGCCAGCTGGCGGATACGTCGAGACAGATAGGAATCTTGTTTCAAAAGGATGTGATCGCTGGTGAATACGTATCAGTCGATGATTAATGATAGAATCAATAATACTCAACATCGGAATGTTGAGCTACTCCATGGAACAAGATTCCAATCTTGTTGAAAGGAACGAAATCATGTTTGATAATATTACACAGGAAATCTGGTCGTATTTCAAAGAGATGCAAACTGTTTTCTTTGCAACGTGCGACAAGGAACGCCCTTATGTGCGTCCCATGCTCTTACTATATGTCGATGACAAATTTTGGGTTGCCACAGGTGCAGATGATGCAAAAACACCGCAACTCAGGATAAATCCACAATTCGAATTTTGTTATTTGATCGAAAAGGTAGTCGAGAACGGCTACATTCGCGGTGCAGGACAGGTCGAGTTCGTCCAAGATATGGGTATCAGAAAGAAATTTATCGAGAAATTCTCATACATCCGTCATTACTGGCAAGAACCGGACGATCCAGGCTACATTCTATTAAAGCTCAATGTAGCATCTTTTGAGTATATGCGCCCAGGTGAAAACACTGCAGAAAAAATCTTGGTTTAATGCATGAACATTTTTAACGGTTTCGACAAGAAAACACTCACCTTCTATCGACAGCTTTCCGTTCATAATTCGCGCGACTGGTTCGAGAAACACAGAGGTGACTATAATACTTTTGTCCTCACTCCTGCACAGCATTTTGTGATGGAAATGGGTGAAAAACTCCGCGAACTCTCACCTGACGTGCATGCAATTCCAAAAGTGGATAAAACAATCTTCCGCATTCATCGTGACATCAGATTCAGCAAAGATAAGACACCTTATAAAACCCATCTGGCATTCTTTTTCTGGGATGGTCCCAGAAAGAAAAATAACAACTCCGGCTACTACCTGCATATTGATCCTCAAAAAGTATTCATCGGACTGGGACTGTACATATTTCCCAAAGACATTCTTGAGAACTATCGCGAGATCATTTCAAAACCAAGAGAAGCAGAGAAACTCATCAGTGTATTTAAAGGTATAAGGAAAGCAGGATATGGCGCTGACGGAGAAGGTTCGAAAAACGTTCCTCGTGGTTATGATAAAGATTACAAATATGCTGAAATCCTCAAATTTAAAGGGATCTATACCTGGCATGAATGCACTCCACCCGAGCAACTTTTCTCATCTGATTTTATAGAATGGTGCTTTAATATTTACAAAGCGATGACTCCTCTCCATTATTGGATACGAGAAAAATTAGTATGATTTTGCTCAGAATATAATAGAACAGAGGTTTCCACCTCGAAGAAGAATAATATGTCAAAATATGAAGAAATCGATTTAAACGACATAACGACGTATTCAGTCGAAGACCGCCCGAGCAAAGTGCACGTAAAAGATTTTATATCCGATGAATTCGTGAATACAAATGAGTTCATAAAGAGTCTCCCCAACATTCTCGCTGCAAAGGATTTGAAAGAATTGATCCGTCATGCAAAAGGTGCGATCATCGATCAGAAACCCATCATTCTTATGTTTGGCGGACATCTCATCAAATGTGGGCTTTCACCGCTTATAAACCGAGCGATCGAGCAGGAAGTCATCTCTGCAATAGCAGTGAACGGCTCTGTCGGTATACATGATTTCGAGATCGCCTTTTTCGGCAAAACATCCGAAGATGTCGAAACTGCGCTTGAGGACGGCAGCTTTGGCATGGGAGCAGAAACTGGCAGGATCATCAATGAAGTTATTTCCGAGGGCTTTGAAAATGATCTTGGCTATGGAGAAGCGCTGGGCAAATTCATCTTTGAGGAGCGCCCTCCCTACTGGGATTACAGCGTATTTGCAAAAGCGTATGAATACGATGTCCCCATCACCGTGCATGTAGCCATCGGAACTGATATAATTCATCAACACCCGCAAGCAGATGGCGCAGCAATCGGCGGTGCAAGCTACAAAGACTTCAAGATATTTACGAATAGGGTCAAAGAGCTTAATGAAGGCGGTGTGCTGCTCTCTTTTGGTTCTGCCGTTATCTTGCCGGAAGTATTCCTCAAGGCATTAACTATCGTACGAAATCTGGGATTTGAAGTGAATAATTTCTATACCGCAGTTTTTGATATGATAAAGCATTACAGACCCATGACGAATATTGTTCATCGCCCAACCGCATGTGGCGGAAAGGGTTTCCATTTTGTTGGTCATCATGAGATAATGTTCCCGCTCCTGATGGGAAGTCTCCTTGAAGAATAGAAAAAAGAATAGAACACAGATTAACGCTGATGAGACTGATAAACACTGATAAAAAAATGTAATAATGAAAACGAAAATAAATTATAAGTATTCACCCATGAGAATCAGTGAAAATCCATGAGCTATATTCCTATGCTAAAAAAGAAATCACACCTCATTTTTAAGATCATTATCAGTATTCTGTTTCTGATATTTCTTTTCTATATCATCAAGCCCCACCAGATACTTTCTGCTCTGAAAAACGCAGACGTGCTTTGGGTTATCCTTGCACTGTTGCTCTTACCGCTCAATCTATTCCTTCAATCCATAAGATGGAAATTCCTCGTGACTTTGAGCAAAGAAAAAGTGTCTAATCAAGAGATTCTTTCATCAATTCTTTACAGTTTTTCCTACAGTATTTTCACTCCTGCCAGACTTGGCGAGATAGGAAGAGCATTTCATATTACGAATTCAAAAAAAGATGAGATGGTCGTGCTTGCATTTTATGAGAAATTTTTTGCGTTTTGCTCACTTATGCTCTTCGGACTTATTTCCCTGAGTTTTCATGAGAGTTTTTATTATTTGATCGCAGCTATTATAGTGCTGATATTGATGTTTTTCTCGAAAAATATTGCGCAGCATCTTCCATACTTCAAAAAATTTACCGCAATCCTAAAGAAAGTGCACACCGGCAAAATATTCCTCATTTCTCTTCTTTTTGTATTTGTGTACATTTTCCAGTTTTACTTGATCCTTAATGCTTTCAAACCGGTCAATATCTTCAGTTCTTTCTTTTTCATTTCAATAGTTATGCTGGTAAACGCGATCCCAATTACCTTTAGCGGACTTGGATTGCGTGAACTTGCTTCGGTATATTTCTTCAAGCAGCTTTTAATAGAACCCGGGCAGGCAGCGAGTGCATCTCTGATTCTCTTTGCGATCAATATCCTTATTCCTACTTTGAGCGGATTCGTCCTCCACCTGAGACCAACGCACATTAAGATTGCAGAAAGTGAGGAACTATGAAAAAGATCTGGCTGCTGGTATTGTTAATTGTTATTTTTTCTGCAAATCTTAGTGCAGAAGAAAAACCATTTAACACAGGACGCAGTTCCACCACGGCATTGCTCTGGTCAATCATTCCCGGCGGTGGGCAGATATACAATAAGCAGTACATCAAAGCCGGGATTGATATTCTGGCTGAATCGCTCCTCATCGGCACCGCAATAAATTATCATATAAAAATGAATGATGCGTATTCATTATATAAGCAGACCCACGCTCAAGCACATTACGATGAGTATAATTATTATTATCAGCAGCAGCAGAATATGATATGGTGGTGGGCTACAGTAAAATTAATCGCATTGCTCGATGCATATGTCGATGCGAAGATGTACAATTATAATGAAAAGAAGAAAAAGTTAGATTTCGAGTTTGAAGGATTGGGAATGTCCTTGAGATATAATTTTTAAATTTCTCACCACATAGTTCGCAGAGAAAAAAATGAAATGTTGTAGGGTCATCTGCCCCCAGATGACCGTTTCAAATTACACGATTTTATTACCCGTATAACGTACCTGAAAAATTTCCTTTGAAAACAGATCGATTGCACTTAATTTTTTGAAATATCCCGCTCCCGTATCTATGCCTATTTTATCATTTTCTATGAGCACTTTCCGTTGCGGAGTATGCCCGAATACAACGATCTTATTCAACCCGGTCGGATAAAAAATAAATTGATGCCGTATCCATAACATCACTTCCCTTTTCTGCTCATTAAATGGAACTCCCGGCATCACACCACCATGAGCAAAAAAATAATGCTCTGTCTCAAAAAACACCTTTGTGTTCTTCATAAATTGGAGGTGCTCTTCCGGAATAAGATGTGCGAGGTCTTCGATCGTTGAATCAGCATTCCCATAAGAAAGTGCGGTAAATTCTCCGCCGTTGCGTGCATAATACGCACCGTTTATAGCCCTCTCATCCAAGCCCAATAAATCCAGCAGCATATCCTCGTGATTCCCTTTTAGAAAAACCGCTTTGTATTTTTGTGCAAAATCAATCAGGTAATCGAGCACTTCTCTACTTTTATATCCCCGATCAATATAATCTCCAATGAAAACAATAAGATCTTTGGGGGAAGGTTTAATTTTCCCGAACAATTCCCGGAGCATGTCAAACTGCCCGTGAATATCCCCGACTGCGATGAGACGGGAGAAGTCCTTTTCCCTCATTTTAGAATTTGAATTCAACCCAGATATTTATCGCTGTTGTTGTGGTTGATTCACCTGATTTCACATCCTTTTGAGCTTCGTAACGTGCGGTGAGTCCTGCATTGATATCTTTACTGAAATTATACGCCACTCTGGGTTCAATCTTGAGTGTATTTTTGTTATAAATCCACTTACTGGTCTCGCTATCCTCTGATGGAGAACTACTTGAAGTATAACTGATATCGAGATCCATGTCGGTTTTATTTGTCATATTCAAGCGTCCGAGCAAAGGAATTTTGACACCTTTGGCAGACTGGAAGGAATAGCGGAAAGTCGCACTGAAGCCTGATTCATCGGTTCGGGTTTTCTTGTTATTTTCTACATAACTTATCTGGTTGCTGAAGTTATAATTAAAACCGAGATTTATATTGATTTTATTAAGGAGCTTTGTATTAAATGAAATGAGCGGACTGAACTGGAACTTTTCTGTAGTGCGATCCGGTGTAACCCAGAATCCATTTCCTGAATTAGATATCATGCGTGAAAAACTCGATGAGATATTACTGCCTTTAAAAAATTTCACTTTCAGAATTTCGTCTAATCCATCGAAGCCAAGAATGATTCCCGGTAGAGTAATTGACTCATTTTTTGTCTTAGTACCGGAGGTTCTATTTAAATCAAGAGAGTATTTTGCAGAGACTTCTGTGCTCAAGTGCGTAAAAAGTCTGAACTGTGTTCGTGTGTTCCCGGAGAAGGCATCGATCTGAGTAACCGATTGAATCTGCCCGAATGTTTTATCCCTGAGTCCTAGCTGATAATAGAGATCAGGCAGCGAATCGGGAGGCGCAAAGTATTTTGTCCTGTATGTATTTGAATAACTAAGATCCACCGAACCTATTTTATTAATACAGAACCCGACCGCTTTCGTGGTATAGAGTGCAATCTTTTTAAATCCAAATGATGATGCTTTTTCTTCTATTATAATTTCTTCTTCGCCTTCGGGGGTTTCTACCTCTATATCGACAGAATCGATGATCTCTTCTATTACTTCATTTTTCGGCTCTTCCTTGCCTTTCTCCTGCTCTTCGAGTTCCTTTTGTTTCTCCCTATCTTCAAGCTCATTTTCATCTATCTCCTCAATTTCCTTTTCTGTTTCACCCTCGATCAATTCCTCTTTAGGTTTTACTTTCTCTTCTTTCACCTCCTCATCAATTTCAATGAGCCCCATAATATATTCACCATACTTATCGAATTTCAGTGTGATGTTTGCGGAAGTTTTACGTTCATTCTCGACTTCATATTGAATGCTCAATGTGTCATTTTGAAGATTTTCTCTGCGGTTTTGTTTATATTGGGTTTTATACTGTGTATTGAAATTTAGCTTTTTCATATAGTCGGGCACATATTTAAGGGTCACATCCTGATTTCTGGCAGTCTCTACTCCGATATTTATTTTCCCGACTTTGTTTGTCTTTGCAAGATTGCGTGTCATATTGAGAATATAATCAGCATCAAAATCTGTAAACATTTCGTATTTCACGGTGAGTTTGGGATTGAGGGTATGGTCGGGCGCCTTTTCATCATTTGTGAACAATGTATCCTGGCTCTGCTTGGTCCACGCATTGTATTTTGTATAATTATAATCTGTATTGATGGTGATCTTCTGAGGGAGGTAATATATTTTGAAATTTTTAAAAATTTTTACATTAAGACTGTCTTTGTTGAAATTTAACGCATAATTCAAAGTTCCTGTATATTTATAGGTAGTGTCCCGTTTTGTTGGAGAAAGTGATTTCGTGTGCCTCACTTCTGCTCTGATAAAAGTATTATCGAGGAAGAGCTTTGCAAAGAAGTTTGTCGACTTCTTGCTTTTCCGCAGGGAAATCGATGCAGATTTGGTTTCGTTAGTCGTTTTATATTTAGTTTTTTCTTCTGGCGTAATAAGTTTCACGTCAGAATTCGGCTGGAAACGTGGCTTGCTTTCTCCATAGGAATAATCAAATTTCACCGGGATATTAAAGCCCCATGCATCGGGCATAAATTTATGAAGATAAAGATTATTTCTTAAAGAATAGGAATAACTGTCCGAACCGCTGCCTGCTCTCGCACCAAGCGAGTAGAAATTGGGAGTCTTCCTTTCAAAATTTATGAGTATATCTGCAAAATCTGCAATTTTTGTATCAAGTGTTAACCGGGCTGCCATTCCCATCTCACTGTAGGGATCGCTCACACGAATATCATCAAAGAAAATGCGCCCGCTGAAAGTAGTTTCCATACTATCCGGTCGTATCAGTCCCACTGTCACCTGTTTGATATACCCCAGAGAAGGCGTGCCAACCATTCTGAGCTGTGCAGTCGTATCCGGCATATCGCTCTTTTTCAGGTCTGTAAATTCTGTAAAATCTATCGTAATATCCTGCCAGTAGCTCTCTGTCATTTTTGAGTCAATATCATCATATACCTGCACGGACTGACGATATTCGTAATAGTTCAGGGTGTCTGAACCAAGACGGAAAATAATTGTCTCAGTATCCGATGCATTGGGTGGTGGTCCTGTTGCATGCTGTGCATACACCCATAATTTTAATTTGCTGTAATTGAGTAGATTTATCTTTTCGGAAAATGTCTCTTTTGCATAAATATATCTATCCGGCTCAAGATTTTGAATATTCAAAACGAGCGACTGCTCTATCTCTTTTTCTTTATCATCATCTCCTGTTAATGAACCGGGAGGTGGCGTATAGTCGAGGTTATTTGAGTTATTTTCTGTTGCCACTTCAAATGCTTCATCCGGCTGCAGATCGGTTGGTTTGTGGAGCGTCGTATCCATAATCGTAGACGCTGTCCATTTGTTGCCGACCAACTCGAAGGTCTCGATATCGATAACCATATCGTCCGATGATTCTGTCTTCATCCACAAACGGGCGCTTTGTATGTAGTTCCATGCGATATTTCCCTCACCAAGTGGTTTAAAGTAAAGTGAATCCTGCACAGGAATACGAATATATTTCCACTCATTATATTCGGAAATAAGAATCTCCGGATCGATGTTTGTCAGATCGATTGCATATTGGAAATAATTATTTCTGGTGTCGAGTACAAAGTTTCTATTCAGGTCTTCAGTGTCCAGGCGACCATTCACTTCATCTCCGTTGATACCACTATAATTTGATGAACCCGCCGTATAAATATAGTCGTCATTTCCATCATCGACATCTGGATATTTACCATCAAAATCATGGTTTTTTGGTGGCACCGGGTCTGTGCCCTGCACATTATCAAGACCCACGTCTTCACCCACATCGAGTACACCATCCTGGTTAATATCTTCATAATTCAGAACACCATTGGGTTTGAGAATCGGATAATAATCTTCCGTCATGGTTCCAAAATCAATGAAAAGGGTATCACCCAGTTCCGCATCATCGGCTTTTATGGTGAGTTCAAGATAGCGTTTTTTCTTAAAATCCTCTGCGGTAGCACCGAAACTTTTCATGATACCGCCCCAGTTCGGGAGCAGTGAAATGGGCTCAAGCTTGCATTCCAGCACGGAGACATACTCGTTTCCTTCAGTTGTCGGAAGATCAGGATAGATATCCTTTTTCTGAAATTCATTGTGAGGATTATACCAGATAAAATCGCCCCTGGTAATATGTGTAACCAGTGTATCTGCCATAAGAGAATCAATCCCAAGAGGGTGACTTGCGAAATCATATTCTGTACGGCTGATGCCAACTGACAAAATTTCATTAATGGCTTCCATATCATCGATATAAGCTTCGCCGTGATCAGTCGCATTAGGATTGGGAATATTCATTGCCACTTCCCCGGACAGTGAAACGGTAGATTTTTCATTGGTTCTCACAAGCGGGATCATATCAACCAGATCAGTCACAAAGGGCAGGTCTGCTCGTATCGCCCCATCAATATCACCAATAAATATCTTTGTAGGTTCACCACCCACCTTCACATGTTTATTGCCGGTAGATCCTCCTTCATACATAAAGGTTGCACCGACTTTGGCGTTGTTATTGAATTCATAATCTGCACGAACGCCAAACATGCTTTTTTTATCTATATTGAAAAAGGGCTGGTATTCAAAATCCACCTTTACATCAGCATTGGGATCGCTTGCGGCATCACCCTTGAGTCGTACTGTCCCACTGAAATAATCAATCTCATAACCGTTTTCTGCTCCCTTTTTTAACAGTACTCCATCGACATAGACCTTCTCGCTTCCTTCTATAATATTGATATGCCCGAGGTTGATCGTGCTGCCAACTTTATTTGATTTTACACCCAGATAGAAAGGATTATAATCATCTTCCGTCGGATTGGGATTGAGCTCATTATAGACCATTGGATTCCCGAGAGTGCTGCTGTAATCGGAGAACCAGTGCGGTTGGAAAGGTTCCCACATACGAAATTGAGCAGTACCTTTTTTAAGATCAACTGTTTCATCGCTCCCGTTTACTATACCGTCTCCAGTGGTATCAAGATTGAGAATATCAACGAATTTATGCAGCACATTGTTAGAATCGATAATTCCATATGCCGCTTCCCCTCCAGATCCCGGAGGATAGTAGTATATCTTCATCTCAAATCCCTGAGAGTCAATATCCTGACCCCCAAGACTGTAAATATTCTTGATCTGATAACCCCACAATGCTTCAGGTAGATCTTCGTCAGGAACATTGTAGTTCTTCTTGATCATCTTCACTTCAAGATTTCCACCCTGGGGCCAGCCTCCCCATTTTTTGCCGGAACGTTCTTCATAGATGACACCGATAGCATAATTATTCGAAATCCCCACACCGAATTCGATCATATACGGTGAATGTAAATAATCTATCAGGAAATCATTTATCGGATCAGTGAGTTCATAGAACCTATATTCAGTTCCACCATCAATATCATAACCAGGTACATTACTTTGATCTTGGCGTCCGTCATCAATGAAAATCCTGACTGAACCGTCTTTTGGCACTTTTTCAGGAAGATACTCCCATTCTGTCATTGGAAGTGTGTCGGGATTTACAGGCAGGTGGTCCGGACCTACAAATACGCTGTCCGGTTCATTGAACAGGAAGTATTTATTACGGACGAAGTTCATATCCTTATATTCTGTTTCCTGCTGGACTGCATTCCCTGTAGCTGATGCAGATGCCTGCTGTCCTTCCTGCTGGCTGACTATGGTGGTGAGTTTGAGCTTGCCAAATTCAAATTCGCCCTTGATTCCAAACAGGTTTTCCGAAGAAGCTGAATAACTGATAAATTGAGAGCCGGAAAGCGAGAGCCGCGTATCACCAGCTTCGATTAGTTTGATGGGATCGTCTTCATCACCTACATACTTGATGCTTATCTTATTTTTCTCAAAAATGGATTCATCTGAAGTCTGTCTGACATCTACCTTTATCTTTTTCCCGATTGTTCCGCTTATACCGAGGTTCAGTTTTTGTTCCATTTTCAGGTCTGGGAAAAATCCTTTGTTTGAGCTTTCAGTTGCAGTTTCCGGTTTGCGCTTTGTTGACGAGCCGCCGATTGTAATTTTTTGAGAACCGGTCACTTTCAGTCGTCCGATATTATCTCCGAAGAATCGGCGCATAGCTTTGGGCATTTTTATTTTTGGAAATTCGATATCAGGGATAATTCCCTGTGCCTGCCTGTTCTGAACGCGAAGCTGCTCTGCCTGCTCGATATCATCATATAAATATTCATAAAGCTGCTCGCGGAACCGCATGTTCACATAATTCTCCAGGCCAACTGCAAAAGGAGCATGAACACGCGCACCCCCAAATGTACTTTTTACAAGCACCCTTCGCTTTCTTATATCAAATTCATCCGAGTGTTCGTAGAGCTGTGAATTTATAAAATATCTACTGAATTTCTTTTCTGGAAATGCTTCTTTCTTTAAGTATTCCAAAACCTCAGCAGAGTCCTTCTTTGCCATAAGGGGCATGGAAATAGTATGATGAAACAAACTGGGAAAAGATGACACGCGCTGTGTATATGTAATTTTCTTGGGAACGACTTCAACGGAATCTTTTTGTTTTTCGTGTTCTTTTGTTAAATTTAATGTATCAGCATAGGAAATTGTATCTACAATACCGAGTTCCTGCTTTTCGATAAAGAGAGTATCCGTGGCAACGAGGAGTGTGTCTTTTTGTGTTTTCCCGGTGCTGTCTGTGACTTCAATTGTTTTCTCGTGTGACTTCTCCTCACCTTTTTGGATGACGGTTTCTGCCTGTATCGCATTATGTTGCAGAAATGTATAACCAGCTGCAACAAAAAACAGGGTACTGATAAAGAAAACAGATTTAGTCTTCATACCTATTAAACTTCTTACTATCCTTATACATAATTATTCAATGATTTACAGTTTTATGCCGTCATTTGGCGGCGTACTCTCCATGAGCGAAAATTCGATAGTATCAAAGTATATAGGCTGTCCTCCTCTTTTGATTGCCAGAATGTAAACCCATTCCCTTCACGGTCAATATTTTAATCAGTCCAAATATATTTCTTTTGCTCTGTTTCATAGGAAGTTCTTGTATGAGTAGATCAATTTTTCTCGTCAAGAAATTGATGATTGTTGACAAAACTTCGATCAAGAATAGTCTGCTCACATCAAATTTCAGGAGGTGCTATGCGGCTGCTTATTCAGCGTGTGAACCGTGCTTCTGTTTCTGTGGAAGGTACTCTTATCTCAAAAATAGGAAAGGGGCTGCTCATTTTTCTGGGAGTCGGACACGATGATACTGAAGCTCATGCAGATTACCTTGCAAAAAAAGCGGTGAACCTGCGCATCTTCGAAGATGAAGAGGGCAAGATGAATCTCAGCGTGAAAGAAATTAGTGGAGAAGTGCTGCTGATCTCGCAATTTACCTTGTATGCGGACACAAATAAAGGAAACCGTCCCGGGTTTTCGGATTCAGCTCCTCCGGAAAAAGCTGAATTATTGTATGAGTATTTTGGCAAATCTCTCAATGGGCTTGGAATTCCAACAAAACTTGGGAAATTCGGTGCGCTTATGGAAATCGACCTTTTAAATTTCGGTCCGGCAACTTTTTTGCTGGAGAGAGAATAGAGCCAAAATAAATCAGCACACCCAAAATCTTGACACGCATTACCCCATCGGAAAATTTCCCCCTCAACATGAATAATAATTCCTATCTCTATGAAATTGGCATTGAAGAATTACCCGCTTCTTACATCCAACCTGCGATTACATTCCTGCAGGAATATTTTTCCTCACAACTGACCGAAGCACAACTTAATTTTGATGAGATCAAACACTATTCTACCCCGCGCAGATTATGCATAACGATAACCGGACTTCCGAAAGCACAAGAAAATTCTTCTGAAGAGATCGTGGGACCTCCTGCACGCATTGCTTATGATGACGATGGCAATCTCAACAAAGTGGGACAGGGATTTCTTAAGAAGCAAAATCTCGAAGAGAAAGACATCATTATTAAAGAACTTCCCAAAGGTGAATATCTCAGTGTCATAAAGCATATAAAAGGGAAACCAACAGAAGATATACTCAGCGCTATTTCAGTGGATGTTATTCCAAAAATCCCTTTCCCAAAAAAGATGCACTGGGGAAACAGCACACTCCTCTTTGCACGTCCCATACGCTGGCTTCTTGCACTGTATAATGATGAACTTCTCGAGTTCGAGATCGATGGAATAAAAAGCGACAGAATCTCTTTAGGAAACAGGTTTCAAAAGCTACATAATATATTTATTATCTATTATATTAATAAATATGTTCCTTTATTAAGACAGCATTTTGTCATTGCAGATAGAGATGAAAGAAAAGAATTTATCGAGAATGAAATTGAAAACACCGCACGCAAAGTTGGTGGAATTCCTGTCGAGAATTCTGAACTGCTCGAGACTGTGACAGATATTGTTGAATTTCCATCCCCAATCGTGGGAACATTTGACACATCATATCTTTCCTTGCCCCCAAAAGTGCTTACTACCACTCTTTCGGAAACACAAAAATCCTTTTCTGTGCAGAATACAGATAATGAAATTATGCCCTTTTTCATCGGCATCGGCAATAGCAATCCGGACACGATCGACAAAGTGCTATATGGTAATGAGCGGGTCATTAATGCGCGGTTGAGCGATGCGAAGTTCTATTTTGATACAGACAAAAAAACACCGCTTGCAGCACGGGTAGAGGAACTGAAGAAGATCACTTTCATAAAAAATCTCGGCACTCTTTTTGATAAGATACAGAGAATGAAATCCCTTGGAAAGTGGTGCGCAGGGATGCTTTCTTATGATAAAGATAAGATTGAAAGAGCTGCCCATCTCTGCAAATCCGATCTGACGACCCTTATTCTTGGAGAAAAGGAATATACCAAATTGCAGGGCTATATGGGCTGGCAATATGCCTTGAATG
>CAYUTH010000025.1:0-6248 GCA_964447485.1 uncultured Candidatus Cloacimonadota bacterium
ATTGGGCGCAGTTCTTGTATGAAAATTCTCTTCAAGTTTTCGCGCGCAGCACTAAAAGAATCCTGGTCTGCAAATGCCCTGTTAATGAGATCACTGCATTCAAGCCCCAGCGTAAAGCACTTGTTTCCGATATGATAGCTTGCGGGATAGAAGGGAATGTCCGGAGGGCAGTTCGCGATCGCAGCAAACCGGAAATTTCCATAGCCCTTTTCGGTTGTTTCGGAAATGATCTTGATCGTTTGGGCTGCTTTCTTCAAAGCTTCTGCGTTGAATCCTGTAATATCATCGACTATAGTTATCGTAGTAGAGATTTTTTCTGTTTGTCGGATGATCTCGGGGATCACATCCATGTGTTCCGGTTCTTTTACGGTGCCGATGCTGGTAAATTCCACACCCTCCTGTTTGCAAAGTGTCTCGAAATTCTGCAGCGTTCGGATGAGCTCACTTTTGTCCAGATGTCCGAGAAATTCCGGCCATGAATTTGTGGTTATTCGCGGTTCCTGCACCTCGTAGCCCTGATCTTCATATATTTTTCTGGCATTATTGTTGAATGCCGCAGCCTCTTTGATCACATGTTCACCCAGGGGATAACCAGGCGCGATGCCGTGAGTTATGGTTCGTATTTTCATACCTATTCTTCCTCTAATTCCTGCTGTAAATGCAACAGGGCATCTTCAGCCGAATTATGTTTTTTTATGATATCTATTATTGTATTTTTTGAATACTCATGCTCGTCACGAAGCCGGTTCGCAGCATTGATGATCCTGCCGAAAATCTTGTCCGGAGTAAATCCAATCGAAATCAGGTCTCTTCCTTCTATGATATTTTCGGGTTTATCGCGGTCAACGTTGAGTGCCTGTGAGCGTTCGATGAGCCATGCCCCTGATTTAAAATCTTCATCCTGATCATAAAGACGTGTGCCTTTGCCCATATAATCTGCTTCTGCTACGAGAGTGAGTTCGTAAATCGTTGCAGGATATAGCCGCCGTGCAAGCCGTCGTATCGCCCCATCAGTGATCTTTTCACCTTTGCGGAACTCCGCTTTATAAAAAGAAAACGGGGCAAGATGATTTTTTACAAGGGGTACCGCCTTTTCTTTAGTCTCGTTATCCGCACCAATTTGATTAAGAAAAGCCCGAGTCGGTTCTTCGCCAGCAGATTCATGCTCTGGTGTGGAAATTCGACCTGCACCTTTTATGGTCGTTTCCGGTTTGCCAAGATCGTGGCACAGGATACTAAGCATGATCACAAATGCTTCACGAACCCGGAGAGGTTCTCTGTGTATGATCAGTGCGCCTGCATTGATGCATTGTAGCGTATGTATCCACACATCTCCTTCGGGGTGCCATAGAGGATCCTGCTCTGTTTCGGTTAGCTTAAAAAGCTCGGGATAATACCTTTCTATGATGCCAAGATCCAGCATGGTTTTTAAACCCAGAGAAGGCTTCATTGCTTTGAGCAGTAGTTTTTTCCACTCCTCCTGGATGCGCTCTTTGGGCAATTCTTCGAGAGATGATACCGCCTTTTGCATGAGAAAAAAGCTCTTCATTTCGACTGCGAGATCAAGGCGTGCGACAAACTGAACTCCCCTCATCACACGCAGAGGATCTTCTGTAAAAGTATCTTTATCAACCACTCTCAGTACTCGCTTTTCGAGATCTGCAAGTCCGTGGAACGGGTCGATGAGCACTTCTGTAATAGGATCATACATCATTGCATTAATAGTGAAGTCCCTTCTTCTTGCTGCTTCCTTGATATCCATAAAAGGATCGGTGTTCACTGCAAATCCCCTGTGCCCTTCTCCAACCTTAGAATCCTTTCTGGGAAGGGAGAAATCTATCTCCAATGTTCCATCATAATATTTCAAAACCCCAAAAGATTTACCCACCTCTATGACCTTCCCGTACTTTTCTACAATTTCCTGAATCTTATCCGGCTGCAAGCCGTACACTTCTATATCCAGGTCCTTTGTGGGCTTTTTCCCCAGCAGCATATCGCGCACACTGCCGCCGACCAGAAATGCTTTGCCACCCTGTTCGTCAATTTCTCTGACAATATCTATAACGGTCTGCGGGATGGTAGATAATGCTGGCGTGAAAAAGCGTGGTATTTTACTGATATAGGAATTCGGTATCTTCATGGGTCCAATATTATTCTTTCTTTCTTCATTTGTAAAGCCAGTTTGTACACCCGGTTTCTTGAGAGTTTATGCTCTTGAGCCAACTCCTTTGCCGTCCTGCTGACGGATTTATCATGGTGTAATTCCTCTGTGATAAGTTCTCGAAGCTCTTCATCAGAAAGGACCTGCTCCTGCGCGCCTTCCAGCACAATTACAAACTCGCCCTTCAGTGTGATCTCGTTAAAGTTCTCAACAAAATGTGAGAGCTTTCCGTGGTAATGTGTTTCAAACTTTTTTGATATTTCTCGTGCAATGCAGATCTGCCTATCGTTCATGTATTTGAATAATTCTTTCAGTGTTTCGTGGAGTCTATGCGGCGCTTCATAAAAAATTAGCGTATCCTGAATATACTCAAGGTTTTGCAAAAGCTCTCTGCGCTCGGATTGTTTCTCCGGTAGAAATCCAACGAAATAGAATTTCTCCGCAGAAAGACCGGAAGATACAAGCGCGGGAATGAGTGCTGTCGCTCCCGGAAGTGTTACCACTTCTATTTCCTGTGCGGTCGTTTCTTTGATAAGAATACCTGCCGGATCAGATATGCCTGGTGTGCCTGCATCGGAAATAATCGCAATGTCGTCACCATTTTGCAACTTCTCTATGAACTCATCAAGACGTGCTCGCTCATTGAATTTGTGATAACTCACCATCGGTGTAGTAATGTTATAATGATTAAGCAAAACCCTCGAAGTACGCGTATCCTCAGCGCCGATTATTGACGCCTTCTGCAACACTTCCACTGCACGATAGGTCATATCGCCAAGGTTACCTATTGGCGTAGGCACAATATAGAGTGTTCCGTGTTTCATAATAGAAAAGCTTTTCTAATCATAAAATTTATGGCAATGTTTTTGTGAAAACAGAAGACAGAAGTCAGAATTCAGGAGTCAGAATTTGGATTTTATTGACAAGGGATGATTATTTTTTTTGTGATTGTTTTAAGTTTGTTTGTAAAATTAAAAAATCAATAGTAGAAACAAAAGGAGTAACATGAAAAAAAAGAAATTCTATCAATTCATAAGTGCGTTTCTGATAATTTGTGCAGCATTCTTTATGATTGTCGCAAGTTCCTGCACAAAATCCACAGAACCAACAGAGGTCGTCTTCACCGCTCTTCCTTATGCCAGTGACGACTTTGCGTTAGGATATGCAGAAGGAATAAGCAATAATGGCACAATAGTTTGCGGTAGCGGTGCCGTTAACACACCAGATGACGGCAAATATTTTGAGATTGCCCCAGTTATCTGGACAAATGATGTGGTAACCATTCTTCCTTTCCCCGGAACTCAGGTCCCGGGCTTTGAACGCCAGGCTGCAGTATATGATATATCAAACACTGGCGTTATGGTCGGGAATCAGGGAGTGGCAGATCTGACGCCAATAGCATACTATTATGAAAACGATCAATGGCATGCGATCATTGATCCTGCAACATTAATTTATGCGCAAACTGCAAGCGGGATATCCGGAGATGGTAACCTTATTGTGGGTCTCAGCGGAAACACCCGGGAGGATCAAGGCGGCTATTATTATAATGTTACGATAGGTGAATTCACCATCCTTGCATCCACCTTCGGGGACAGTGCACAATACACAAATGCTCAAACTGGCTTGTTCGATATATCGGATGATGGCATGATAATGGTTGGTTCTGATTATGCTCAAATGGATACTATTGGTATAGAAATTCCCATCTTTTTCGATATGGCTAAAGATACTTCAGCAACAAGACTTCCTTTGCCGATAGGTTATGAGAACGGCGTTGCAGAAGGAATTTCCTCTGACGGGAGCACAATAACAGGAACTGTCTTTGACGATGAAGGAACACCTTATGCGGTGTACTGGGATGAATATCATCAGGTCCATATGATTGGCACATTCAGTCCTTATCCGGGTCCAATGCAGCCTGCCGCAGTTGCACTTGCTGCGTCTGATAACGGTGACCGCATTGTGGGCACCTCCTACGAAATCGCCTTTATAAAATTCAAAAATGATGAAATGTGGTCTCTACAGGATTGGCTGGAAGATGAAGGGCTTACATCTGAACTTGCAGACTGGAAACTTATGACCGCAACAAGCATCACACCTGATGGACACTGGATTGCAGGTACAGGAAGAAACGGCGTCTATACCCAGGCATTCAAAGTGTATATTCCGTAGAATAGAAGACTGAATACAGAAATCAGAAGACAGAAGTCAGCAGTCAGAAATAAGGAAAAATATGAAATATAAAAATTTTTCTCGCTATGTGCTGGTAGTTTTTACTCTGGCAATCTTGCTTATCCAATTAAGCTCATGCTGCAAGTCAACCGCGCCGACAACGAATGAGACCTTTACTGTTGTCGAACACATTGACCTTGATGTTGAGGACATTATGGTGCAGCTGCAGGCCACTCCGGACAATCCTGATGAATTTGACTACCATGACCTGTATTACGAGATCTCACAACAAACCCAGGGTATAATACCGTACCTTGTTTCTCATGAAGTGGTCACCTATACTTCTAAAGATGATCAGGGCAATGATATTGAGCTGTCCGGGCTTTTTGTGTACCCCTTCAAATTATTTGGAGACAGGATACAAACTCCCCTTGTGTCTATGGACCATGGCACGGAAGTGATGAAGAAATATGCCCCGTCCAGGTGGGATCCTTTTAACCCTTCTGAGTATGGTAACTTCCCGGAAGTGATCGTTGCCTACATACTGGCTTCGTATTTCGGGTGGTCCATCGTGATGCCCGATTACCAGGGTATGGGCTATGATATCAATGAAAGCCATCCCTTCTGCATACGAGAGAAGCTCGCCACTGCCACCGCAGACATGGTTGAAAAGGGTCTCGCTATGATAAAGGACAATAATCATAAAAAGGTGAACTGGGACGGACATCTTTTTGTGTATGGGTATTCCGAAGGTGGATTTGTGACAATGGCAGTTACTCAAGAGCTTGAAGATAGGGATATAGACCTGACCGGTTCTGTCTGCATGGACGGACCGTATGATCTTTCCGGTACGATGCTGGATGTGATGCTAAGCGATAATCCATTTCCTGTGCCCTATTTCCTTCCTTTGATGCTGGTTGGCTATCAGACCGTGTATCCCTCAACATATTCATACGGTCAGATGCTGAAAGAACCGTACCGGACGGATATTCCCAAATATACTACCGGTTTTTACGACAAGGATGTCATCAACGGCATCATGCCTGCTTCGGGAATTTTAAAAGACGTGTTTACCAATGCATTTATTGATTCTTTGACCGATTCCACCAGTGCCGCTTACGATGCCCTCTGGCAAAATGACACCTATCCGAACTGGGTTCCGGAAAGCACCATGCTTCTGTGGCATTGTCAAAACGATGACTGTGTTCCCATTGGTAACTACGAAGCTGCAAAAGCTGCCTTTACGCAGAGCGGTGCCAGTAACATTACATATGTCGAATGGCCCCCCGTGCCTAACTGGGCAGGAACCGTCCATGTGTCCGCTGCGCCAATTGCATTCTATGAAGGTGCAATCTGGATAAAGCAGCAGATGGAGTGAGAAGACAGAAGTCAGAGATGATGAGTACGTTTTGTACTTACCCTTGACACCAAAATGTAGTTTTCAAAGATTGAAAATCTTCATTTACAAAGCCTAATAATGTTACAGCTTGACACCAAAATGTAGTTTTCAAAGATACATCTTGGCTTATTGCACCGGCGACGGCGGTTACAGCTTGACACCAAAATGTAGTTTTCAAAGATAAGATAATGGTCGACATAGGCTTTTCTCTTGTTACAGCTTGACACCAAAATGTAGTTTTCAAAGATAAGATAATGGTCGACATAGGCTTTTCTCTTGTTACAGCTTGACACCAAAATGTAGTTTTCAAAGATGATCGAAACAAGGCGCTTGCAGACAACATTGTTACAGCTTGACACCAAAATGTAGTTTTCAAAGATTATGTGTGCGGAGCACACCGGCGGGAACACAGTTACAGCTTGACACCAAAATGTAGTTTTCAAAGATGGCTGCCTCTCGATCAGGACTATTTCTATGGTTACAGCTTGACACCAAAATGTAGTTTTCAAAGAT
>CAYUTH010000025.1:6348-16745 GCA_964447485.1 uncultured Candidatus Cloacimonadota bacterium
GGTTACAGCTTGACACCAAAATGTAGTTTTCAAAGATTGATGCGCCGGGCCTTCGTTGGACCACACAGTTACAGCTTGACACCAAAATGTAGTTTTCAAAGATAGCAACGTCCATATTATACAAAAGCGATCAGTTACAGCTTGACACCAAAATGTAGTTTTCAAAGATCAAGTTCGGATGCAATAGAGTGCCCGGGTTGTTACAGCTTGACACCAAAATGTAGTTTTCAAAGATCTGCACAGGTTACGAGGTCGCAGGTAAGGAGTTACAGCTTGACACCAAAATGTAGTTTTCAAAGATAAATCGCCAAACACACATATGGACCCGTTTGTTACAGCTTGACACCAAAATGTAGTTTTCAAAGATACTGATCGGGCAACCGGATTCCTAATGTCCCGTTACAGCTTGACACCAAAATGTAGTTTTCAAAGATTGGGTTAATCTTATGGTGTTACACTATAGGTTACAGCTTGACACCAAAATGTAGTTTTCAAAGATCAATTAGGTCGAATCCCTGTTCATCTTGGAGTTACAGCTTGACACCAAAATGTAGTTTTCAAAGATTGCGAAATGAACCATAAGCGAACCCTTCTGTTACAGCTTGACACCAAAATGTAGTTTTCAAAGATGAATTATATAATATTCTTTTTCTTTATTTAGTTACAGCTTGACACCAAAATGTAGTTTTCAAAGATTAAAAGAGTGTACTTAGTAGTAGTAGTGTTACAGCTTGACACCAAAATGTAGTTTTCAAAGATTTACGAACCCGGGCCCTTCGGCTTCGAGAAGTTACAGCTTGACACCAAAATGTAGTTTTCAAAGATATCAATTACTTTTGTTGTGGCTGCCATCGGTTACAGCTTGACACCAAAATGTAGTTTTCAAAGATAGAGTGTCCGCAAGGCATGTGAAGCGGCGAGTTACAGCTTGACACCAAAATGTAGTTTTCAAAGATTCGATCACAGGGATCCCCTGCATCTCTCGCGTTACAGCTTGACACCAAAATGTAGTTTTCAAAGATGGCGGCTGGCTAATGTGCCCTATGGTTGTTAGTTGGCTGCCATTACTACAATTAAAAGAGGATTATTTCTTAATCAAACAACAGATATTGTCCTGTTTTATCAGGCATTTTTTCTTTTCTGCGATTGCAAAAATGTTCTATTTTCCCGTATTGTTTGTCCGTAAAACACAATATACAGACATCTCCATAAGGTGGAACGTGTTCCCTTATTTTATTCTTATAGGAATCCACCCGTTCACGTGTTCCGCAAAATCTTAAATACACAGAATACTGGCTCATGCTGAATCCCTCGTCCAATAAATAATTCCGAAATTTTGTTGCCCGTTTTCTGTCTACATCCTTTTTGACTGGCAGGTCAAACATTACCAGCATCCACATAAGTCTAAGTCCGCTTATCATAAAATTCTGGGAATTGTATCAGATTCTTCTTTTCTTTGAATGATTTTACAAGAGAAAGCACTGTTTGTTTCATGCAATGTTCGAGTGTTAATCTTTTGCAATCCATGATGAAGCGCTCGTTGCACAGATCAGCCATTTCTTTTTTATATAATGGCTTAAGTTCAACCTCATTCCCTACATGCATTGCAAGTATCTTTCTATCAACATAGGGGCGATAGGGTTCTATGACATCATCCGCAAGGCAGTAGGGATTAAGCTTGTTATGATGATGTAATCCCAATGAAGGAAGCAACCCAAAAGCAACAAGGTATCGTATTGCACAGCTTCTTATTATTGCATAACCAAAATTAAGAAAGGCATTTATGCCCGGCTCATCGAAATCCCGGTTAAACGCTTTCCCGAATACCCTTTTCCAATAACGTACTGCTGCCTGGGCCTCGATATTATCGGGATCACCGGATCGAACTTTTTCAATCAGCTTTATAAAATCTCTTGCGTGATCTCCGTTTTCCAGCAACACACATCTCTGGTGTTGTATCTTCTTTTTAATAATCGATTGCCATATACGTTTTTTGAGCGGTTCCGATGCATCGAGCTGAACGTTCATTCTGCCGGTAAATTCATAGTTTGAACAATGAGAAATAAGATAACCGACAGGAATATAATTTGCCCCACACAGTATCAATGGAATATTCATCTCACACAACCTGACACAGAGATTATGTGAATAACTTATGCCGAATCCACTGACGATTATCGTATCTATGTCAGCAAGCGGTTCTTTTCTAAACTCTTCCTTGTTGCTTTTAACAACAAGAAAACCTCTGCTGATACTCAGGAAGACTTCATTCTTTCTAATCTCTATTATATTCATATCTTTGTGGATCGAATACATTCCCAAGAATATCGATTCCTACTTTACGAGCGTTCATATCCTGAAGTTTTGCGGGTCGAAATTGTTCACCTATATCCTCTCTACCTTTTTCCTTCTTTGCAATGTTTAACTCCCTAAGATATACTGTGTTTCCCGTCATTTTTCTTACTCTACCTATAATCCTATTACCGTCTTCAATATAAGAAACATTATCATTATTGAACAGTCGCATGATCTTTTTTGCTGTTGGGTATTTTTTATGCCATTCAGGTTCAAAATCTTTTTGGTGCGCATAGAACATGGGGATAATTTCTATCTGCCATTTTCCGGCCTTCTTTCCCTTGTCTGGGCAGTAAATATCTGCACAGTAATTATTTCCGGATAGATAGTATTTGTATATTTCACCTTTTATATTCCTTACAGGAATAACTGTCTTCTTATCTTTCTCAACATATATCTTCGCTCGTTTTATTCCGCTTGTACTGCCGAAATCTTTGAGGATTTCGTCGATTTTCTTGTCTTTATTTTTCTCTATTGCTTTCAGTAATGTTTTCCTGATATGGTCATCTGCGATTTCGTTTATTTTCTTTATAGTATTCAAATCTCTTATTGGTTTTCGAACTGAGAGAGTTATCTTATCTTCAGTCTCAGAAACATAACCATAGGCGGTCTCATCATGTAGCTGTCCCACTGTCTGGTCATTTTTTATCGCTGCCTTGGCATTTCCGTGGTCTGGTTTGTAAGAAACAACTATATTGTTAATTTTTTTCTGCATCTCATCGTAAGAGAAATCTTCAAAGGGTGGGGGCATTTTTTCTATAAAACGTTCTCTCGATTTTTCGGTAGCCCTGGCGACCTTCTGAAGCATTGCTCTGTCTGTGCAGGCTACCACAAAAGCATCTATAGCATGGTGGCGGTTATCTGCCCTGTTTTTTTCACTGTCTTCGGAGAGCAGTTCGTTCAATCCCCATTTTGCCCTGAACTTTGAAGTAAGTGCGCCCGGGATCGCCCACACATTATTTGGTCCGGACACATAGCTCATATATTCCTTTGCCATTCTGCTCATGTATTGAGTATCCGTAAGCAAGCGTGAAATAAGTTCTCCGCTGTCATCAAAATTTTTCATTGCATCCGGGAAAAATCTCCATCGCTTTTTGGGAGGAAGCCTTTTCCCACGTTCAAGAATCTCATCCCAATTATAGTCTTCCGGGCTGTTGCCAAAAGCTTCATAGGGAGATCGTTCTCCTTTGTACTTATTTGCGAGATAATATGATACTGTTTTATTCAAAGGTCTATCATCAAATGTTTTAGATTTTGGCAGAATGTGTTCAATCTCAAATTTGTTAGAAAAAAGATCGGCGATAGAAATTTGTTTTCCTGTATAGGGACAGCATCGTTTGGTAGGATCGGCGTCCAGTTCTTCCCAAAGTTTATATTTTAATCTGTTTTGGTAAGTATTTTCAATACCGATCTTCCCAAGTTCTTCTGCAACTGCTTCATTGTGCTTTCTGTTCTCGGTCTGTTCTCTTTCGATCTCTTTTACTCTTTTCTGCCCAAGCTTCAATTCACGGGCAAGCTCAATAACGATCTGAGATGGTGCGCCATACCTTTTCACCAGAGCGTTCACAAATTTTCTCAACTGGTTTAGGGCGATGTGAACAGTCGGGTTTGCTATTTTGCCGAACTGGATTTCATCAATATCATCAGGATCGTTTGAGCCAAATGCAACATGCCCCGGCATGACTTCCCCATAATAGGGCAGATCGCACTCATCATATACATCTCCTGTTCTGAAATCAGAGTGATGATATCCTGCTTTTGCACAAGCATCAGAATAGATATATCCTTCTTTCAGATACGGCAGTATATTTTTGATTGCTTTTATGCTTAAACTCGAAATACCTTGTGGTAATCGGACATTCTTAATATGTAGAGCTTGTTCTTCAGTCACATCAAAATTTTCCTGAAGCCAAGTCGAAAGAGTCGTTTCAATCTCTACCACATTGTCTTCATTTATAATGCGCCTTATTATTTCATCCTGTTCGGACTCTGAAAGATCATCCCATATTTTCCAAAAATGCTCATCCTTTCTCATTATATACGACGTTTCATCTCCTTTCAGGTCTTTTCGTTTTTCACTTTCAAGGTTGAATACAAATTCTTCCGGGTTATCTTTTACTATTTTCTTCTTTAGGCTTTTAAAAGCCGCAGTTTTCTGTTTGAGCAGAGTAGTGATAATAATATCCTTTTGTTCATTAGTAAGCTTGTGTTCTTTTCTGTCGAAATCCAATAAGATCAGATTGTTCACTTCCTGATAGATCCTAAATTGTTGTACGATTGGAAAAGCAACAGGCGCACGGAACTCATTAATTTCGAACCGGCATTTTCCTTTTGGTTGGGGTTTTAAATCTCTTTGTGAAAAAATTATTCTTTTGATGTATTCTTTCTTTTTCTCTATGAGCTCATCATGGTATTTGGATTGTTTTTCCCAGATCATATCAAACTCATCAGAATACATTTCTCTATCTGTATAGAAATTATAATCTTTTCCAAAATCACGAATTCTCGCCGGTCGTTTTTTATGTTGCTGATTTTCCGGAACATCATTATTAAGATTATATAGATATTCACCAAGTGTTCGAGCGTCAGCATCATCAAGTTTTTGTTTAAGTTCTTTGATTGCGTCCTTCATGCGAGAGGTTTCTTTTTCCGCGCTATCAAGTTTCCTGTTGCTTTTAAATCCTCTGCGTTGGTTTAGATGAAATATTGCTCTACCAAGTTCAAACAGGGAGATTTCTTCGTCGAGTGCTTTTGCTCTTAGAAAATAAGGATCGAGATATTCAAGCTGCTTTCTATCATCCTCATTTTTAGGCATTAATCCATATATCACTAAAGTATCCATGAGATATGCTCTTCTTTGTAGATATCTATCTCTATTACGTCTTGAGCTCCGATGTTCTCGTCGTTGCACATTTAATGGCTCGTTTGTTTTTGCGTCCCTTCCGTCCGGAAAAATTCTCACTCCAATATCTATCAAATCCTTTGGGGAATTATCTTTATCAAGTCCTAAAACACTCCATCCTAGTGACGTAGCTCCCAGGTCAATCCCAAGACGATATTTTTTCATCTTGACTCCTTTTTTTAAAATCCCTTTTTTTGGTAACAGTTCTTTAACCTGTTAATTAGTTTTATAAATTTGGTGTCAAGCTGTTAACAAGGTTTTTATGAACCAAAAAATTAAGGCACAGGCTCCGGTTTGTGCCTTTTCTTTTTATTTATTGACAACTTATTCCTTCTATCTTTTCAGTCATGATCAAATAAATCAAGAGGTCTTTATGTCAATCACCCATCACCAATTCCGCCCGGAAGACTTTTCGCGCGTCAGTGATTTCTTGATTGCTCACTACCTGCCGGGAAACAAAGACTGAAACTGTCTGCAGCCGGCATGGGAGTATATGCATACCCGTGATGACCAGCAAAATTTTAAAAATTCAATAACAATCATCTGGAGGCTTTCCATGAATCTTATTGCAACAATTTTTGTCAAATGTTAGTTTTTGTTTTTTATAATCAAACTTAGTATGAGCTTTCAGATAACTGGCTTTGATTAACACCAAAAAGGGGAATCTTGTCGAAGATGAGTCGAAAAAGAACCCATAAAAATTTGACAAGCAAAAACGCGGTCTGCTCTTTATCAAAAAAAATACATCTTAATAAATTCATGAAATACGATATTGACCAAACGTGCAAAATATTAAAAGCGCTTTCTCATCCGGACAGGCTGAAGATCGTGATCGGGCTGTATCACGACGAATGTAATGTCTCTGAATGTCAGAAGAAGATGCAACTCCCACAGTCAACTATTTCCCAGCACCTGAAAACAATCCGGGAAGCAGGAGTTTGTATCAGCATGCGCAAGGGGAATCAGGTTTGCTATAAAGTAGTCGATGAGCTTGCGGTCGAAATTATCAAAATCATAGAAGGGTAAATTTTTTTACTTATGCATATCCGATTATTCAAATATAGCAATAAACAAATAATAAGGAGAATTACATGAAACACACCATTACACGTAAGGAAGATCTTAATGCCGCTGATTATGTCATTGATGTCATTGCTCCTAAGGTGGCAAAGAAATTCCGACCCGGTAATTTCGCCGTACTGATCACCGTACCCAATGGTGAAAGGATACCGATGTCCATTGAGAGGGCTGAAGGAGATAAGATCACTATGTATATCAAGCGACTTGGAAAGACATCCCGCGAACTGGACACATGGAACGTGGGTGATGCGCTTTATAAAGTTATCGGACCCATGGGAACACCTCCCCCACTTAAAAAATATGGCACTGTCGTTTTTGCATCAGATCTCGTTTGCGGACACGCAGAAAATAATGCGATGTGCCGGGAACTTAGTAAAATCATGGGCAATCACATTATTTCTATTCAAAGCTTTCCTGACAAATCTCAGATTTATCCGGAAAATGAACTCGCAAAATCGGTGGCTGACGAATTCATTTTATGCACAGAGGATGGTTCGGTTGGAAGAAAGGGGCACTATCTTGATATTATGCAGGAACTTCTCGAAGAGCGAAGGATCGATCAGGTCTTTGCGGGTGGAGGAATTCCCCCCTTGCAAAAACTTTCTATTCTTACAAAAAAATATAATGTTCCGGTTTATACAACCGTCCGCCAGATAATGGTCGATGCAACCGGGATGTGCGGCTCCTGCCGTGTATTTATAGATGGAGAGCAGAAGCTCGCCTGCATAGACGGTCCTATGTTTGATGGGCACAAAGTAGATTGGGAAGCTGCAATAAGCAGGCTGGCAATGTTCAAGGGGAAAGAGGCAGAAGCAATGCAATGCTACAATGAAAAAATGAAGGCGGTGGTATAATGGCTATTCGGGAAAGAGTACCTATGCGCGAGCAGGATCCAGAAGTCAGGATCACGAACTTTCTTTCTGTTCCTCTTGGCTATTCCGCAAAGGAAGCGGTGGAAGAGGCAAAAAGATGCCTACAATGCAAAGTGCCTTTGTGTGAAACAGGATGCCCTGTTCGCATGAGCGTAAAAGATATTATAAAATTAATCGTTGATGAAGATTTCGAAGAAGCGTTTTTTCTTTCAAAGCAGGACAATGCTGTCCCTGCAATGACAGGAAGAGTATGCCCTCAGGAAGATCAGTGCGAGGGAAAATGTGTGCTGGATAAAACAGGGCAACCAATAAATATAGGAAAGCTCTTTGCCTTCGTCGCAGATTGGGCGCGTGAAAATGACCTCCTGGATGAGACGGCACCAAAAGAGAACGGTAAAAAGGTCGCAATTGTGGGTTCTGGTCCAGCCAGTATTACCTGCGCGGTCGATCTTCGCAAACTTGGTTGTCAGGTTACAATATTTGAAGCGCTGCACATGGCTGGCGGTGTGCTCCAGTATGGAATTCCTGCCTTCAGGTTGCCACGAGATGTGGTTGATTATGAACTGTCCTATCTTGAAAAAATCGGCGTGGACATCCAGCTCAACCAAGTAGTTGGTCAGAATGTGGACTTCGAAGAGCTCAAAAAGGATTACGATGCGATCTACCTTGCAACAGGTGCGGGTGCCCCAAGATTCCTCAACTGCGAGGGAGAAAAATTAAAGGGTGTTTACTCTGCAAATGAATTTCTGATCAGGGTCAATTTGATGAATGCATATCAATTCCCGAACTGGGATACTCCGATAATTTGTGGCGATAAGGTTGGCGTGATCGGATGCGGAAATGTCGCAATGGATTCAGCACGCTGCGCAAAGCGTCTTGGAGCAAAAGAAGTGTATATCCTTTACAGACGAACAAAGCAGTGTGCTCCGGCACGTGCCGAAGAAATCCACCATGCCGAAGAAGAGGGGATCATATTCAAAGAAATGATCTCCCCATGCCGTATCTTCGGCAATGAGGACGGATGGGTAACAGGCATCGAAATGATAAAAACCGAATTCAAAGGAATCGACAAAAGTGGTCGCCCAAGACCGGTAAACATCGAAGGGGCTGAGTTCATCTTGGAGGTGGACACCATCATAAATGCGCTTGGTACAACCCCGAATAGACTCTTTCTGAGTAATGTTCCTGAATTGAACACCTATTCCTGGGGTGGGATCAAGGTTGATGACAATTTCATGACGAATATTCCCGGTGTGTTTGCAGGTGGAGATGCTCTCTCCGGTGGATCTACCGTAATCGCAGCAATGGGTAACGGCAGAGATGCTGCCGAATCAATAAATAAATATCTGAACGAATAAATTCTCTCTCTCTCAAGCAAAAAGAACCGCCTGCAATTATTCGGGCGGTTTTTTTATTATCTCAAAAATCCACACTTTCATTTACTTCCCACTTACAATTCGTGCTACCTGAACGGATGATGCACAATTTATTGACATAAAACATATATAAAAACTTGTTAAAACATATAAGCAGAAGAAAAAATTTTTTACAAAGGAACCTATATGAAAAAGACACTCATCGCTTTTGTAATACTTATCACAACAATTATCTTCGTGTGCAATTCTCTCTCTGCAATAGAATTATTAAAGGGCAAAACCCTGTACATGCAGGCACAGAATTTAGAGAAGAACGCAGACTATTTCAAAGCAGCGGAGCTCTATAAACAAGCACGACAAGAACTTCTCGCTCGAGATGATACTTTCCTTGTCGATCAATGCTGTGTTGCATGTACACGCATGGATAAGATCATCCTCACTTATACTCATACTGAAGCTGAGGTGAGGAAAATGATAAAAGAAAAATACCCTGATACAACAGAGAAACGGATCGATGAAGTGATAAAGGACGGACGGCTGGCACATCTTGAGATCGGTGGAGAAACTTATTACTTTGATGCATTCCTAAACACCCTTTATCATATCTATCCCGATTTCATGACCGAAGAAGCAAAAGGTGCTCTTGGCAAGATGGGTAAGATCTTTGAGATCATGTCACCATACCTCTATGAAAAAGACAACATTCCCTCATGGCAGACTCTTTCAAGTCCTCATACCTATGAATTTGATGCAAATCTCTCCATTCCAAGAGATTCATTCCCGGAGAAGGGATTGTTAAAAGTATGGATGCCCCTTCCGCTCTCAAACTCATCGCAAACAAATATAGAGATCGGGTCGATCTGTTCTGAAGAATACATTCCGTATCCTGCACATCTTGATGGAGATATCGGGTATGTATATTATGAGTTCCCGCTGGAAGAAATCCAGGATAGCATACGTATTGGTGCAAAATTTTCTTATATATCGTATGAAGTGCGATTCGATGTAGATCCTGAGAAAGTTGGTGAATATGATAAAAATTCCACGCTCTATAAACGCTATACTGCTTCAGATAAAAATATCGCTGTCACCCCGGAAATTCGTGAAACTGCTCGTCGGATTGCAGGAGATGAAACCAACCCTTACATAATCACCAAGAAATTCTATGACCATATTGTGTATGATCTCAATTACAGTTATATGCCCCATGTTGCGCTGGAAGCATTGAAGATCCCTGAATCGGTCTATGTACACGAGCATGGTTACGGCGATTGCGGCGCACAGAGTATGTACTTTTCAGCACTATGTCGTTCTGTTGGCATTCCTGCTCGTGCATCTGGTGGCATGCAGCTTTTTCCCCTGACTGAACAAGGTTGCGGGGATCATTTCTGGGCTCATATGTATATTCCCAACTACGGTTGGATACCGGTTGACACTTCAGTTGGACAGGCAGCAAAATATATTGTAATTCTCTCTGAAGAACAGAAAACAGATTTTATCGACTACTTTTTCAGCAAGATCGACCCCTATCGTTTTCTCATTCAGGTAGATGTAGATGTGCCGTTGTATCCTTCTCCTGAAGAACCTTTATTCTTCGGAATGGTGCTCCAGGTCCCCACAGCAGAATGTATGGAAATGGATGAAAACCCGGGATTGCTTTTTATGGAAAATTGGAAGATAAGCTGTAAGGAAGTATCTCAACCATAATATATAGAATGGTACTCTCACCAGGGGAAGGAGAAAGATGAAAATTGTAACAGCACTTTTTATGATAATCGTGTTGTCCTGTTCTGTTATATACGGGCAGATAGA
>CAYUTH010000026.1:0-16513 GCA_964447485.1 uncultured Candidatus Cloacimonadota bacterium
CCTTATCAACCTAAAAAACCAGATGCATTTTTTATTATTTGTGTAAATACGTTTATTAAATTTTATGTCAAATTTTATCTTAATTAAACATGGTACTCGTTCGTGTAATGGTTACTACTCGTTACCAAGTTCAACCTACTTCTCGTTCCCAAGTTCAACTTAGGAACGAGTAAAGTATATGTGATAAAAAAACTGCCACACAAAATTGCATGGCAGTAATGAGGTAAATAATGATTAGGTTATTTATATCAGGTGTTCAATGACCCAATCTAAACTTTTAGAAGACTTTTTTCAGAAATATACTTTAACGAATAGAGCTCAATGATTATTTAAAATTCTTCAAATACTCTATATATTTATCATATTTTATAGGAGGACTGAAATAGTAACCCTGTATCATATCACAACCATATTTTTGTAGAAAAGCAATCTGTTCGTCGGTTTCAGCCCCTTCTGCAATGACGTCCATATTAAAATTCTTCGCCAAATTTATTATTGTCGTAGCGATTGCACCGTCATCATTTTCCGGTATATCTTTTACAAAAGCCCTGTCTATTTTGAGTTTGTCGATTGCAAAAATTCTTAGATATTTCATGGAAGAATAGCCTGTTCCAAAATCATCTATTGCGACACTGATTCCTAACTGGTGCAATTCCTTTATCCGCCTGTTCACATGTGCAAAATCTTCGATGATTATTCCTTCGGTAATTTCGATCTCTAAGGTTTTGGGATCGATTTGGGTATCTGACAAAATTCTTTTTATCGTAGAAATAAACTCTTCATCTTTGAATTGGACTGATGAAATATTCACTGATATTTGTAAATTCTTGAATCCACTATCATGCAAAGACTTAGTTTGCCTGCACGCTGTTTCAAGCACCCATTCACCAACCTTGAAGATCAATCCTGTTTCCTCGATTATGGGTATAAATTTTATTGGTGATACATCCCCGATCTGTGGATCATGAAAGCGCAAAAGTGCTTCTGAACCAATTATTTGTCTTGTTCTAGAATTTACCTGTGGCTGGAAAACAATGCTAAATTTGTTATTCTCAAGTCCGTTTATAAGAGCATTTTCAATATTCATTTTGGAAGTGGTAACACTCTCTATCTCTTTGGTATATAATACATAACTTTTTTGAAATTGCTCCAAAGCAACACCTAAAGCCAAATCGGCTCGTTTAATGAGGTTTATCGCATTTGTTGCATCCGAAGGATAAATACTCATTCCAAATTTCAGTCTTATAAAGACATCAACTCTTTTGATGGACTGAGGTTTTTCAAACTGTTTTTCAATTTGAATGAGTGAATAAGTGATTTTATCCTTGCTCTTTAACGAAGTGAATGCAATTGTGAATTGACTATGTGAAGTATGTGCTAAGATATCAGTATCTGAAATAAATTTTGAGAGTTTTTGTGCAATAGTCCGAACAATAATATCAGCGAAATGTGAGCCGTAATTAGACTGAATTAATGAGTAATTGAAAATCTTAATTCTTATCAATCCTATTACACCTTTCACTTGCTTTGCTTGTTTTATGGCATGCTCAAGCATTTCCAACATATAATTTTCATTGGGGAGATCCGTAAGCGGCACATATTTTGAGAGATACTCAACCTTACTATCCTTTTCAATTATCTCTTTATTTTTCTGAGCTTGTTCGACTTCAAACGAGACTCTTCTACTTAAAGTATACATCAATTCAATATCATCATCAGGAATTTTGATAACACGTCTATCCATAACTAAAATTACACCGATCACTTTATCTTCACTCGAAATTACTGGAACTGCGAGCAAAGTATGAATATCATTTTCACGAATAAAGTCACTATCCTGATGTTCTTCAAAAGCATTTGTTACAAGATGAATTTTTTTATTTAATATTGTATTAAGACAGGGATTGTTATTTACACACAATTTTTGTTCTTTAGAGAAATATCCTTTATCATAAAAAGAAAGGAATTTTATGTCTTTATCTTTTATAACACCGATAGCACAGATTTCAATTTTAATCGTGCTCACAATTATGTTCACTACCTTATCAAATATATCACTTGCATTTTTTTGATCAGCAATTCCCAATTCGAACAATCTTACTAATCGTGCTGTTTTTTTTTGGAGATTAGTACTCATTGCATTAAATCTCTTAGTCAATTGCCCTATCTCATCTTGGGATTGAACAGGAAGCAAAATACTATAGTCGCTGTTCATGATCCTCTCCATACCTGTGTTGAGCTTTGCTAAAGGTCTCACAATATTCTGAGTGAGAATATATGATAAAATAATGACAACACTAAGAAAAATCATCAAAAATATTATACTCACTAATGTAAATTTATGTAAGGGCGAGAGGATATGAGAGAGAGGGATGTCTATCGCTAATGTCCCCATATAATTGTTCTGCAAAGAAATTTTTGTATAATAAATAACATGTTTATTGTATTGAATAATATCGGAATCATTAGTTATTAATTCTTCTAAAATTTGTTCATTATAAATTCCTTTTATATTATGACCGGTATTTAAGTTATATTCAGCTCCCCACTTATATTCAGGATATAAATAATTCTCAATGAAGTATCCATCGCTGTCGATCATAAACAGGTTTTCTCCTTCATGAAGTAAAAATAGTTTCTCAATATCTTTTAATAATAATCCCACGTTCGCATTTATTACTAAAGCACCCAAAAACTTGCCGTTGTACACAAATGGAATACCAAATCTAATCGTAAGAACATATGGCTTTTGAATCTCTCTATATTCATGATTCAAGTCAACCTTCGAGACATAAAGTTCGTTCTCATTTCCAGCTATAATATTCATGTAATAATAACGATGGGATTTATCTTGCAATTGGGAAAAGGGAATTATTATGAGACTATCACCCGTGTTATCGACCCGTATCCTTTCTATTCCGTTTTCACATAAAAACCGTATCTGTGTAAATTTCGGATGACTTATAAGTTTTTCCTTAAAAATATTTTCTATATATTTTTTTGATTGCAAATATTCCGCATTACTCTTTATATCCGTTCCAGCCGTATGTATCAACGAACTAATGATATGTAAGTCTGGTAACGAAGACAAAAATAGTAGTTCACTGTATGCATCTTCAAAATAATGTTCCATTAATGATCGAGCTTCTACCAACCGCGATAGATATTGTATATCAATTTTTTCTTTTATAGCATTTTTAAGTTTGTAATATGAATACACTCCAAGTCCTGCACTGCAAATCAGGCATGCACTCAGCACAAGTAAAAATAATTTCAGACCAATCTTTGTCCTGCTTAATATCATTATACACCTACTTACACAATAACAATCAATTTTTTGGTAATTACATAATTATCGTTTTTTTGTCCAGAAAAAGAATAAAATCAGATTATATGTACTTACGTGAGATGACAATCAAGTTAATAAGCGATGAGAAAAAGCCGTATGGTAGCAATAATTAAAAAACTAAAATCTCACCTGTAATGAGAATCCCCAGGTTCGTGTAATATAATTCTTCTCATTAGAAACCAGTGTTCCGTTTGGGGATTCTGTTTTTCTGCTTTCATAGGTATAAAATGTCCGGAAATCGAAAAGGTGCCAGATCGGATATATGAGCCACCCTTCATAATGAAATATATTGTCTTTTCTTCCCGAATGGAATGGGTCAACTATGGGAGAAAATGGTGATTGGAAATATCTGTTTTCCCATTCAAAGCTATTAAACAATTTGATCGGAATACCCCCTCGACTGCTAAATAAAGGGAAAGATATTGAGGTATAAAAAATATTCGAATCATAAGAAGGATCTCGGAACTCGATGCTTCCCGGCTGGTACACTTTCTCAGCTCGTGCAATTGACTGAATATATGAGTATTTGAATTTTACTTTGCTATTATCCATTGGTTGAAAACCGATCCAGCCCTCATTAATGAAATTATAGGCATCATATTCAGGAAAATAGTCATTATAATTCTGGTCAGTATATTCAAAATTATATCCAAACTCAACATAATCAAGGATGCGGATATTCAATCCCGAACATACCAGATTCTTGGAATAAGTAAAATCATGATATCCATAATAAGGATCGAAATAGCTTTCATATGTATTGATAAAAATGTAGGGATAATATGAATATTTTGCACGTATATCAACATATTTGCTGAAATATTGAATGAGTTCAAAACTCACAAATTTGAAATCTTTAAATCCGTTCTTCCAATATTTGTCATAAGAAAATTTGAACTTGCTGATCTGCGTATGTCCCATAACAAAGTTATGTTTGAAACCGAGTTCAATATCAAATGAACTTACCATGTCATCAACAGATTTAATATGATATTTATCCGGATCCTGACCACTCAGGAACTCATTAATATCTTTGGAAGAGAGGTTGAGTACATTGCTGTCATAGTAGGTTCGAATGTCGATCTTGTTGTAAAGAGAGTAATCAAATCCCTGTGCGGAGAGAATTTGCACACTAATTAAAACTGCAAATAAAATGAAAATTATTTTTTTCATCTATCCCCCACGAACACTGCTGTTTTATTAATATAAAATCTAAACAACACGTCATGATTATTGGATGTTTTCATTATCTCGATATGATGTGTACCCTTTTCAAAATGAAGAATATTCACATCACCGGTTGATGGAATGAGCTCAATATTATTTGTCAAGATTGATTTTGCAGACTTATATCCAACTTCGCTGAATGAAGCAAACAAATTATTATTATCGTACACATCAAACTGATAATCTATCTTTTTTGTGCCGGTCATATTAAAAAGTACGCGGCTGATAATTTTTAGATATATCGGACCTTCAAGATCGAGGAGTATCTTTTCGTTGTTTGGTTCGTAATATGTATATTCTTTGTCATTGAGCACAAGCACTTTTTCATCTCCATACACATCCGGACTGTATGAAATATATTCATGCTGAGATGAAAAATTTGAAGGAGAATTATAGTCAAATTTAAAGAGAATCGGTTCCGAAGAGATATTCTTAACTTTGATCGTATATTGTTTATTTTGTATTGCTATCAAAGATTTATTATATGTTGAAACCGCCTGTCCGTTCACTCCACGAGTAATGCTGCTCTGTTTGCATGCTTTATTAATAGTATCATTCCATGAATCGTATGTGAGCACATATTCATATGAATATGCTTCCTTTTGTTTTTCAAAGAAAATTCTCGAATATATCTTAAGAGTATCAATATTTGAAGTGGTAAAGGAAATATTCTCATTTGAGGGCAGCAGGTAGTAGGAGTACATTTTCTGATTATTGGAATTATAAAGGACAAAATTGTCGGGTGCCTGGACAAATTTTAGTTCTGCTTGCTGTGCGTTGAGCTGTATGCTCATGAACATAATAACAAATACAATAAATAACTTCTTCATTCTATACCTTTAAATCGAATTTTATAACAGTTGCCCCTGAAATCGAGATATTTTCTTCTTCGAAAATATTTTTTCCCCTTCGTGCGTTTCGTGTATTTCGCTTGCATCGGCGTAACGCAGTGAAGACGTGTGGTTTCGCATTTTTCCTCATTCCGCATTTTCTTCTTTGAACTGCTGTTGCCTTCTGTCAAAGAATATTACTATTACAATAAGGATCACAAGGATTGCGAGCGCAATGGAAGTGACAGTGAGATTGTATCTCTCCTCAAGGAACATTTCGCCTGTCCCGGGTTCAGGCAGAGGCACAGGTGAGATTGGTAGGTTATACTCCTCTGCAAGTGTGCGCACATCAAGTAAATGAATAAGCGGAACTCCTTTTTCTGCGAAAAGGAACATGGTTCCCTTTTTGGGAATATTGCGGGTCAGCACATGCTTATGAAGACCCGGTGGGAGCAATCGTCCATTAACCGCATCTCCAAGACTGGAAAGTCCACCACCAACATTTATATAGAGAGCAATATCGCTGTCGTAGGTGTTTTCAAAAATTTCCATCTTGCGTTCGATATTTTTTTCAATACTTATTTCCTGAATAAGCTCTACATTATTTCGATCAATAGCTTCAATAATAAGATCACGACCTGCTTTGCTCAACCCGCGTCCAAGGTCGCGTCCGCCACCGAGTGATGCTGCAATGCTTTTATAAGGGATGATATCCTTTTCGTTCAGCAGTGTTTCCATATCAAGCCAGGTAAAATATGGATCGGTTGCTCCAAACATGGATGCGCCGATTGAACTCACCAGCACGACATCGAGTCCCAGCACTTTTGCAGCGCTCAAAACAGCAATATTGAGAGCCGGCATAGAACCGGTCACATTCACAGCGATCACGTCACCTTTTTCAAGTTTGGCTTGCTGGAAAAAATCAACAATAATAGCAGAAATATTCGGGTTGAGTGTGGTCAATTTTGCAGTGAGATCTCCCCTGTCTGTCGTGATAAGCGAATATTTGTCACCAATCAAACCTGACCTGTTCGGGTCGTTCAGTTCGTCAAAAGTGTATCCCTGCTGGACTCTAAATTCCCTGATTACATCAGTTGCCTGTTTTGTGAGTTGCGCCGCCTGGAATTTCTCATCATAATATTTTTCTTTCACCCAAACTCTGGAGTTTTGAATCCATAAAAACATTGCTATTGCGATGACCAGAAGTATGATAACACTTATTTTAGAATGCGCACTTGGAATGTACATAGTACCTCAATTCATTTATAGTTCTTTATAATCTTCAATGTGTCGATATAGTAAGATAAAAGAATCTTAATTTCCAATATCGAACACGGAATGTCCAATATCCAAAACTTTTTTTCGTCAAAAAAACGAGTTATTTTATTCATAATCTTTTTACAATTTTTTCTTTGCGGTATCAATACTTTTGAAAATTATTGAGATCAATTCATCTGTTTCCTGCAATAAAGAGAACAGTTTAGTTGAAGGTTTAATTAATTCTGCACGGACTATTATCTTCAACCATACTTCGGTTTCTCTTAATTCTTTTAAGGCAATTTTCAATTTATGAATGAAATCAGCTCTTGATTCAGCACTTTGCGCTTCTCCGTAATTTGCAGCAGGCGATGTGCCGCTTCTCAGTATTTGAAATGAAACATGTTTACCCGCTTTTGTTTCAGGTAGCTGCTCAGAAGCCTTAATAATCCTAACCGCATAATCAATAAATCGATCCTGCAGATCGAATTTCTTTTGATTATTTTCTTTAACCTTTTCTTTTTCACTCATTTATTTTCCTCCTTCATCATTGGATATTCCTTGTTGGACATTGGATATTTTTTAATATATTTCATTTATCCTATTAATTGTCCGCCGAACACGAGAATGAGAATCATCCGCACAATAACTGCTGCCACACCCATAACAGAAATTGTCTGAATGATGCCCTGGCGTTCCATTGAGTTAGCGATCAAACCTGGAATAATGTAACCGATCACGCGAACTGCCTGGTCACCGGGAATGTAAGAAAACAAACCTAATGAACGTACCAGCCAACCGATTATGAATCCCAGCAAAACTGAAATGACCATTCTCCGGCGCCCGTACATAAACATAAATATGCCGAGAAATTTCACGATGCCGTACACTGCAAAGCTGATCGTAAGTGTGACCAATATTGTAAGAGGTTCATGAAGATAAAGTGCGATGTAACCGCACACAACAATACCGCCAGCAGCAACGCCAAAGGTTTCCAAAAAGAAAAGACTTGTTAAAACACCTAAACCTATTGCGACTTCAAACATTTATTCTTCTCCGATTTTCGATTTTTCTTTAAAATAATTCACAATTATTCCCCCGTTTCCACCGATATTTCCAATACCTATCAGTAAAATATTATTTGCTGAAATTTTGCCAAGCTTTTTCATGAATTGCTCGCCACTCACCCATCCGAAATTATGCACTTTTGTCATATGAAGTTTATTGCTTTGTGCATAGGCATAGACTGTTGCGGTTTCCTGCCCTATCAGGTATAGACCGTCAAAATCCATCTCCTGGAACATTTTCACCAACTGCTTTGAGCGAAACATCCTATCAGCGCGTGTATTGAGAATGAATCCGCAGAATTCGATATCAGGATGAAGGCCTTTTACTGATTTGATTACATACTCTGTAGATTCCGGGTCATTCGCAGCAAAGGAATGAGCAAAATATACATCTCTTTCCTCATCATGTACATGATAAAAAGTGGTTGCTCCTATATCGGGTTTTGCTTTTTTCATCCCTTCGAGTGCGATATCCCTTTCCACTCCGCACGCTTTGCATACATCTAATGCGAGGGAAATATTATCTTTATGTTCAATGTAGGAAAATTGATCGAGCACTTCATCTTCTACGTCTTCCGGATTACTGAGGTACAGTTTTGTTTGTTTGTGATCTGCAATCTTTTTCATATACGGGAAAAGTTTCTTCTCGCTTGTGTAAGCAATTGATTTATTAGGCACTGTGTTGCAGATAGAATAGGTCACATTTTTTATTCCCGGACCCATCACATCGAGATGATCGAGACGAATATTAGTTATAACGCCAATATCAGACCGCACGATCTTATGCTCTGATATCCACTGATACTCCGGCATGACAGCCATGCATTCAAGCACAAGCGCGTCTGCAGACCGTTTTGCAGCGAATTTGCATATCTTGATCTGTTCTCTGATATTCGGTCCACGAGGGCGCTGAATGGGAATCTCACTGCCATTTTCAAGAATCACTCTTGGTGCAGAGCCTGTTGTTTTTGCGATCGTCTTTTTTCCGCCCTCACGCAGACCCGCAGCAATAAGACGCGTGACACTGGACTTCCCGCGTGTTCCGTTGATATGAATAAGAAGGGGTATCTTTTTTCTATATACATAATGTGAATAGTATTCATACATTGAAAATAGTATTACTGCAAGTAAGCCGATAATTAAGATGTACATAGATTTTGATTATATTCAAATTTTTTTGAATAAAAAAGGATATCGAGTCAAAGTTTGTCAAAATATTTATGAATAAAGCTTGGAAATTCGAAAAAGGGATTTAAAAGAAATTTAACCACGAAAGACACGAATAATACAAAAAAAAGAAATTAAGAAAATGGAACACAGATAAACGCTGATAATTCTGATTAACACTGATCATGAAAATAAAATTAAGAGAAATACATAATAATTAATCTGCGAGGATCAGCACAATCTACGAACACCAGCTGGCAGGTGGAGTTCAGAATGCAGAAATTCCGAAGCAAGGTTGTTATCGGCTCTCAGCCGGCTTATACGATGACAGAGTCATCGATTCCAAAATAATAACTTATCTTAAAAGCAACATCTTGTTTGATGCGATTACTTTCTCTCCGCTCTTTAATGTGAAGAAATAAATACCGCTGCCAACCGGCTGATTATTATAATCTCTACCATCCCACACAACGTCTCTCGTTCCTAAACCCCTGTTTGGGAACGATATGAATGTTTTCACTTCCTGTCCTTTCACATTGTAAAGCACTATATAAGTGGACTCTGAAAATTCTGCAGGCATATGAAAAGATAACGTAGTTGATTCTCTGAAAGGATTAGGATAACATGTTAAAAATGTCGTCTGTTCCATTGAGGGATCTGTTGACTGTCCGCTGATGGTTACTATAAGTGTGTCTCCCCACTCGGAAAGAGAGTTATGGCATTCCTCGTTAAGAAAATACCACTGGTCTGCTGCTTGCCCCCGCACCTCATACACGCCCGGTTCATCCCATTCGTGTGATAACTCAAAACTGCTGCTTGACGGCTGAAGCTCCGTCCATTCGGAGATTTCACCATCGCCCCAGTCAATTCTGACAGAGACAGAATCTCCATCAGGGTCTGTGGCGGTGACGGAAAGGGTTAGGATTTCTCCTACAATGGCCTCGTTTAAACCACTTAGTGTCTGAGGTGGAGAAACAATAGGCATGTAGTTCCATGTGTAAATTTCGCACCAGCTTTTTATAGCTAAAACTCGTTCATCAAAAAGTATCTCAGAAGAGAAATTGGAATATGGATAATATGTTGAGGGAGCTGTTTGCCATTGGTTATTTGCGTAATCATAAATTTCGCATGAATAGCAAGATCCACTTCCAGTTTCGCCTTGTCCGCCCATTACTAGATTTTCTTTTTTTAGTAGAGTTTCTGAACAGTGATTCCAGCGGCCTATTTCCATGGTGTCAACAACAGTCCATATGCCTGTTTCAAAATCATAGAGTTCGCACGAATTGTGAGGCGAATAACTACTGCCAACAACGAGGATTATTTCGTCTTCTTCGTCATAATTTGCAGTGTGATATTCGTGTGGGTAGTTAGTGGGAGCGATTTGAGTCCATATTTCGGTTGCGATATCGTAAATCTCGCAGTCATACAAAGATGTCATTCCGCTAGCGCCCCAACCACCTATAGCCATTATTACATTCAGGTCTTTGTTGTATATCAATTTAGCGCCACATTTTCCTTCTACAAGAAATCCAGTCATAGAGAATAACCCTGTAGCGGGATTATAAATCTCACAGCTTCTGTAGCCATTTTGAGCATCTCCGCCAACAAATAATACAAGATCATTTTCATCGTTATTGGGATCAGGAAAGGCAATCGCTGGGGCTTCTGATCTAAAACAATTCATGGAATCAGTTTGTTCCCATGTTAGAGATTGAGGGTCAAAAATTTCAGCTATGAGCGATGAAGCGCCTCCCCCTGCGAGAAATTTATTAACACCGTCAAGTCTGAATTTTACTAAAGGGAATTGGTAACGGGCAAAAGTCATTGAATCAGTCTCTTCCCAGATTCCGGTTGCGATATTATAAATTTCACAAGAGGACAAAGGTCCAGAGTTCCAACCACCAGCAATCAAAACGTCTCCATTGTCAAGGGTTCCAGAAGGAGCGCCTTCTCGGTCTTGATTTACGTTTCCAGTCGGTTCCCACTCTCCTGCTAAACAAGGAGAGGAGAGTAGTAGGAAAAATACGGTTAAAGTGAAAAATATCTTTTTCATATATTTACCCTTTAACATCTTTTACCTCCAATTTACGGATTACCACCTTAGCCGGACTTCATCTAAATTTATCCGGACGGAGCTGCATTATACATGTTAAAAAGAATCCCAAAATTTAAACATGGAATTCTATACCCGTTTGTAATATTTCATGGGCAAGTGAATCACTTTCATTGAAATCTCTTTCTGCAAAAGGATGCGGTTCGATGCGCAGATCGATATTCCTCCTGATCCTCATTAATAATAGTTGGGTGGAAAAGTAATCAGAAATATCTTCAAAGATAACCGCAATGTCTATATCGCTGTCTTCACGGCTCGCATCCATAACATTGGAGCCAAAAAGATAGACTTTCTTAATGGGAAGGTTTTTGGGAAGAGCTGCAATAAACCTTTTGGTGATACTTATAGCAGTGTTTTTATCCATTCTCTCAGATCCTCAATTTTTGTTATCCAATTATCCGCGAATGCTTTTGTGCATAATTTGCTAAAATCCTGTTTATAATTATCATATCGTGCATTTATATTAAAGGTGGTAATCGTATCAAGCCATTCTTCCTGTTCGGGACTTACTTTCAAGTCCATCTTCCCGGTCAATCTTAACAGATTGTGTATATATGGAGGATGTTTTTTCATCAGTTTCAGGTAGAGTGCTTTCAATAGTTTCTCTAAAACCATGTGCCCAATAAACAATGCCCAATTATAATCTTTGGACATGTACAAATTTTTCATGGTCGAATAGTTGCTGTCTGAAGATTCGATCCAATAGTGAGCAATTTTTTGCGAATCAAAGTCTTTTAGTATCATAATAATCTATATGTTGATTTTACATTGAGTTTAGTTAATATCAATTTATGCTTGTCAATATTTTCAGCAGTAGATTTACATTATGGTAGTTCTGAACTCTCCGCCAGCTGGCGGATCAAGTCCAGTCCAACAAATATTACACGATGACAGAGTCATCGACTCCAAAACAATAATTTATCTGAAAAGCAGTATTTTCTTTGATGCGATTACTTTCTCTCCGCTCTTTAATGTGAAGAAATAAATACCGCTGCCAACCGGCTGATTATTATAATCTCTACCATCCCACACAACGTCTCTCGTTCCTAAACCCCTGTTTGGGAACGATATGAATGTTTTCACTTCCTGTCCTTTCACATTGTAAAGCACTATATAAGTGTGCCCTGAAAATTCTGCAGGCATATGAAAAGATAACGTTGTTGATTCTTTGAAAGGATTAGGATAACATGTTAAAAATGTGGGCTGTTCCATTGACGGATCTATTGACTGTCCGCTGATCGTTACAAGAAGAGAATCACTCCACTCGGATAATGAATTATGACATTCTTCGTTCAAAAAATACCATTGGTCTGCAGCCTGTGCCCTTATCTCATAAACCCCGGGATCATTCCATTCGTGAGATAACTCAAAACTGCTTCCTGATGGCTGAAGCTCGCTCCATTCAGAGATTTCACCGTCTCCCCAGTCAATTTGGACTGATGCACTGTCGTTATCAGAATCTATGACAGTAACTGAGAAGCTCAGAATATCTCCGATTAACGCTTCATTTAACCCCTGAGGTTGAGAAACTTCAGGCATATGGTTCCATTCGTAGATTCCACAGTGATATTTTCCAATACCCAACACGGTTTCATTATTTAAAATTTCCGAAGAACCGTTAACAATCGAACCGATTAATGGTGCTCCCATTTGCCATTGACTATTTTCATAGATTTCACAAGTCATATCAGTTCCTATTTGATCTGAATGCCCGCCCATTACTAGAGTTTTGGTGTTCAAAAGGGTTTCTGAGCAGTGTCCAGCTCTGCCGATTTCTAAAGAATCGGCGAATATCCATTGGTTTGTTTGGAAAATGTAGATTTCACAAGAGCTTAGAAAACTGTTACCATTAGTTCCTGCTATTACAATAATGTTTCCATTAGATAGTCGGTGAGATGTATGTCCATATCGAGGATCATTAAGAGGCGCAACTTCGGTCCAAATACTAGTAGTTGGGTCATAGATTTCACAATGTCCATAGGTAGAGTTTCCCCCACCAATTGCCATTACCCTGCCGTCAACAAGTAGTTCCAATGTAGATCTAAGTTTTGGATAAGCACAAAAACCCGTTAAGGTCCATTCATTCGTTTCGGGATCATAGATTTCAGAACTTTGATAGTTGTTTTGGTAATCACCACCAACAACTAATACCTTTCCGTTTTGAAGCATAATAGCACTATGATAAATTCTATGAAAATTTAATGTTGTTAGCCCACTCCATGTTCCTGTTGTAGGGTCAAAGACTTCAGAGAATATACCATAGATAGCTAAGATTTTTCCATTAGATAGTTTTGTCAAGGTGAAGTTAGCTGCAGGATAACTAAGAGAATCGGTTGTTGCCCATTCGCCGGTTATTTGGTTATAGATCATACAGGAAGAGGTTTCATAACAACCAATAAATCCCCCCGCAACTAATACATTACCATCGTCGAGAAGCACTGATGGGAATTCAGAACGGCCTGGATCCAAGTTTCCGGTTTGGTTCCACTCTCCTATCGCCCAACAAGGAGCGGAGAGCAGAAAAGTTGAAACGAGTATGAAAAATATCTTTTTCATGATTAATATACCATTACTATGAATGAATTATGAATTTCTTTGTCAAATTTATTTATGGTAGCAGTGTAAAAAGTACTACACTTGAAACCAATAGCAATCAAGTTGGGCAGGTTTGGGATAAAATCTTGTTTTGTTTAAGCATTCCCAAAGTGGGCTTTGGGAATGAGGGAATGGGTGAGGGCTTTGGGAATGAGAGAGTAGTTGAGGGCTTTGGGAATGAGAGAATGGGTGAGGTCTTTGGGAATGAGAGAATGGTTGTAAACATTGGGAACGAGAATAGGATTGTACAGAACTTTCCGGCGACTGTTTAGATTGAGTCTATTCCATAGCAGGTTTTGGAAAATTTAAAAAGAATTATCGTAATATTATTGCGATAAGCAAAAATCCGATGAGAATAACTCCACCTGTCGAGGCGATCCGCGCGTACACATTTCTACTTTCATACGAATTAGAAAAAACACCAAGGGCAAAAGCTCCAAGTGGATTTAGCGTAAAAATAATAATCATCAAAGTAGGAGCTGCTTTAAAAATTATATTAAATAAATTTATGATATGAGAAAGATAAAGAATAAACAGAATCCATGATAGCGCAGCAGGAATAAGAAGAATAAATCCAATGATCCCAAGGGTTTGAGCGTTCTGTGAATCGCTCTTCACCTTCATATCAAATAATTCCTAATGATGTGGCAATTACCCATCCCCCATTTCCGGACGGAAGTTTTATCAGCACCCAATCATTATCAAATCTTTCTATAGACACCTTCAACCCTTCATGAATGGTGAAAACCTGCGGAAAATCCTCGCTCGGTCCGCTGTAAGCAATAACTGTTTCATCAAGTATCACTGCAGAATCATCAGCATAGAAATCCCGAATCCTCATCACTTCAGTTACAGTCACCATAAAAAAGATCACTGCAAAAACCACGAGAAGAATTTTCACAATTCGCTTGAACATTATGCTTTTACTCATGATAAGAATGATGATGAAAACCATCATAATAATGAAAGTGAAAAGTACAAATACTCCCAGAAGGTTGATTGAAAATGCATAATATATTTTTCTTAGCAGTGTTTCTACAAATGATCGGTTGACTTCCTCTTTATCTTTAATACTCGCCATCAACATCGCAATATTTTCATTTAGCTCAGTATTGAGCGGCTCAAATTTTGCAGCTTTTTCGTAATAAAGCCGTGCGTTGCCGAGATCATTCAGTTTGAAATAAGTATTTCCAAGATTATAAAAGAGCTCGAAGTTTTTCACGCCTTCCGATACAACTTTCATGTACTCTTCTTCGGCTTGTTGGTAATTCTGCTCCTGGTATGCACTATTTGCAGCACTCAGATCGTACTCCTTTGCACAAAGCAACAAAGGAATGAGAAATACTATGCTCAAAATAAAAATATTTTTTTTCATCGTTTCTTCCTGAATTTAGTCTTTGAAAGATTTTGCAGGATAGTGTTCAATTCACTATATTTTTCTTCAAGCTCTTCATGAGAGAATTCTATCCCTCCGAAACGAGCGCTATCTGTAATTTTCAGGAACTCTATTATATCAGCAATCTCTTGTGCAGAGAGCTCATTTTTTTGCAGTTCGAAAGTTAAATCCTGAATAGTCGAAGCGCTTGCTGAGATATTACATTTATTTGCAATGAAGTTTTTCAATGCATTATCTGCGGCAACAAAGAATCCTGAGATATCATCTTCTTTCAATGCTGCCTGCACCTTGTTAAGATCTTTTTGAAGCTGCTTATTAGAAATTCGAGCTCTGTAATATGCTTTGTCCTGCAATAATTTCTCGCGTTCCTTTTTTATGATCAATATAGCGATGATACTCAATAATGAGAGCACGATCAATATCCAGAACCACACCTGTGAAATGACAAGTGTATAGCCAGTTATGGAATTCTTTGTAATAATGAAATTTATATCCAATCCCTGAATATCAATATCTTGCGGACGTATATATGAGAGAGAACCGGGAGTGATTTTTCCTTTTTCAACAATGAGACTGAGTGATCTTGTCGTGATGGTTTTATATGTTTCAGAACCTGGATCAAAATAGGTAAACGATATGGCAGGCAGGTTGTATGTGCCGGGTTCTTCTGGTATGAGAATATATTTTATTACCTTTTTTCCGGAAATATTATCCGGTTGATAAAGTTCGTCACTTTCTTCAGGCGGAAAAGTATCGATATTTGGAATAACCGGCAATGTGGGAGGATCAAACATGCGGATATTACCGGAACCGCTAATAGTAAGTGTAAGAGTGACTGATTCGCCGGTTTTCACCTGTGATGAACTCAGTTCGGATTTAATATCGAACTTCCCTACTGCCCCTGAAAAATTAATCGGCTGACCTGTGACTGGAAGAGGTTTGACCTTTATGGACGTTGTATTTGAGTGGATATACACCCTCTTTGTCGTACCGAAATCAAAGAAACTCTTTGCGGGAACCTCATATGCGCACAGCAACTCCATTTTATCAAGAGTAAACGTATTTGCATTTGTCGGGAAAAGTGTATAATTGCTGATACGATACGCATAATAGCGTATGCCGTTTATCACTTCAAGAGTATGTGTAATATTTTTTGTCTGAAATGTTTCTTCTTTTACAAATCCGGCAAATTCCGGCATTTTCTCCGCATTGAGTCCGACCAGTCCCTTGTTGCTGTACAGCACATATTTAATGGTGAATGGTTCTCCGACAAAAACCTCTGATTTATTTGGGGTTGCCTGAAGAAAAATTTGTACATTATTTGAGGAATTATCATTCCCCTTTTGAGGCTGCTGTCTTGGTTGTGTTATGTTGCTGTTTTCTTCAACGACAGTCACATTTATGGTCTTCGAACGGTATGTACTAGTCTTATATTCCGTATAGATCGGCGGGATTGTAAAGCTGCCTGTTTTCAACGGACGGAGAGAATAGGTAAAGCTCTGTGTCACGGAT
>CAYUTH010000027.1:0-16479 GCA_964447485.1 uncultured Candidatus Cloacimonadota bacterium
ACGCTACTGCTCCCTGAACAACAGCAAACACAAAGCAGAATGCAATAGTCCCGACAAGCCACGAAAGTGCATGTGTTGCAATGATATACACTCCATGATCTTTAATAAGATGGAATAAGCTGATAATGCTGTCCATTGCAGATTCCTGCTCCACGCCGACAATAACGGCTCCATAGGTGCAAGCAAAACAAAGGATTACAAGAGCCAGTACTGCAAAAATCGAAATTGCAAAAGGAAGCAAATACATGATCGAAAGCCACAATGAACCGACAAAAGGTATCATGCCTATCACATAGAAGAAAAGATAACCAAGTGCGACCAGTACGAAAAGAAGGATCCATCCTAATACATAAAATACAAATGTTTTTATGTGCTTACCTAAGAATTTAAACACATCTTTCCAGCCCACGAATATCTCATCATCTACTACCTCAGTGCGGATAGAATATGCAATGCACATGCGCGCAATGAACATTATGAATGCAATGAGAATAATGCCGATTACTGATTTCACAGAGAATAGACTCAACGCGATCACCAATGTGTCCTGCATTCCAAATGATTTAATCGGGGCAAGAAAAGAATCGAAAATAAGAAAGTAGGCAATAAGCCCCATCAGTATGTACGCAACACCTGATATCATCAAACGATGAAATCGAAATGTATGATTCCACGCCTTAAAGATATCCTTAAACCCAAAAACCTTAGCTTGTTTTTCTTCCATAGCATCTCCTTTTGGTTTTTTTCATGTGTTCAATGTTTACGAATAAATCATAAATGCTGTCAATTATTTTCTTGTAAGTGATAAAAAATTTGACACGAAATAATCTATTCCATCCAAGGTGAACCAATTCATTTTTGAATTCATTCATGTTTGGAGCTATAATGACAGGATTAAGAGAAAAAAAGAAATCTGCGAGAAAAGACAGAATTTTCTCTGCAGCAGTTGCCCTCTTTAATAAAAAGGGCTTCTCAAATACCTCTATGCAGGACATCGCTGCGAAAGCCGAACTCGCGGTCGGCACTTTATACAATTATTTTCCATCAAAGAACGATCTTCTTCTCGATATCATGCAGGATGAAATGGAATTTGCAATTACGGGCGACGATTCTCTCTTCAACATAAACCTGCAAAACCATAATGCAAAAGACATTATAAAATCACTCTTAAGAAAAATCTTTAGCATTCCTTTGCTTATAAACAAAGAAAGCATGAAGGAGATATTTATTGCGACTTTCTCTTCCGATGTACATCTTCAAAAAGGAATGGTGCTTGATATCGAACTCATGAAAGCTTTTCAGGATTTGCTGGAGCGGCTCCAGAAAAATAATATGATCAATCCAGAAATGAATTCATATAATGCAACAAAAATATTCTATTCCGTATTACTTGCTCAGATGATGATGTATCTCTTTGATCCAGAATTTAATAACGAGCAACTTTTCGAAAATACCGATGAGATGATAGACCTGATCTTTCAGGGCATGAAACCATAAATATTCATAATAAGGAGATAAATATGCGTAAGAATTTCATGAAACGGAAAATCATTTTCGTTTCAATTACATTGCTTCTCTTTTCCACCCACCTTTGTGCAATGTCTTTGGATGATGCAATTTCAACTGCACTCAAAAACAATAAAAGCTTCACTGCACAAAAATACACGTATGAGCAATACAAGTGGAATAAGAAAAATGCACTCACAAACTTTTTCCCAAAGGTAAATCTCAATGCAACTGCAGTCCGCATTGATAATGAGACCTATAAAGAGGCGAATTCTGTTTTCCATCTTCCCGTGTTTGATGCTCTCGGTGTGCCGACCGGTGATTATGTTCCTATTTCTGTTGGTTCACTGTCTGGTGGTGTGTATAAAACAACCTACATGACCGATCTTACTATCCAGCAACCGATCTTTAACGGCGGGAAGTTATTTCTCGGGTATGAGATCGCGAAGTTGAGCACAAAACAGGCGCTGCAGAACCTGGCAAGTTCTCAGAATGATCTTCAATACAATGTCGCAGATTCTTATCTCAATATTCTAAAAATTCAGGACATGATAAAAATCGCCAATAAAAGTCTTGCATCAAGCCAGGCACAGCTGAAAAAAATATATGATAAATTCGATGTGGGAATGGTGAAAAAATCTGATGTGCTGCAATGGGAAGTTAAAGTTGAAAATGATAAGATCACACTTGAAGAACTCAAAAACGGCTTATCGATTCTGAAAACTTATTGGTACAATATTCTCGGATTAGAGTCTTTATCACAGGCTGCAATGCCGGACAGGATCGATCTTACTTCCTACGATAATGAGATCACGCTTTTGCACTCTATGTCCGAGGTGACCAAATTTGATACACTGAGTTACGTCCTCTCCATTGTAAAAGCAGAGAATCCTGACCTGAAAAGTTTCGCACTCGCAGAGAAAATCGCAAAAACTGCAAAGAAACTCGCGATCGGCAATTTTCTTCCGTCCTTAAACCTCCAATACACAAGAACATTCGATCAGGATGATAAACTCAATTTTGATGGTGCAAAATCATGGAATATTGCCGCGGTCTTTTCTGTGCCGATCTTCCATTTCGGAACTAATATCACCAATCTTAAAAAGAGTAATTTTCAATATAAAAGCACACAGCTTCAACTCGAAGATGCTCGCGAGAAGATCCTGATGGCAGCAGAAAACAGCGTGTATGACCTTATTACAAAAGCAAAAAAAGTAATCAGCGGAAAACTCGCTTATGAAAATGCAAAACAAAATTATAACATCGTAAATGACCTTTTCGACCAGGGGATGGTCACGAATACAGAGCTTATGGATGCTGAGATAATGCTCTTTAGCATCGAACTCAGTCTTCAAACTTCATATTATGATTTTGTGCTTGCCAAATATGCATTAGAAAAATTTACAAATAAATAATGAGAGGATCACATGAAATATAAAACAATTTTCCTGATAATTACATTAATAATATTCTCGTTAACTGCCTGTACCCCCAAAAAGGAAACAGAGCTCGAAACGATTGTTGCTACGAAAAATTATGTCGATGTCGCAGCAGTTGAAATTAAAACAATTGAAAAAACTGTGACCTATTCAGGGACGCTTGAAGCAGCTCGATCTGCATTTGTCGGACCGGAACTCAGCATGAAGATCAAGCATTTTATGGTTAAAGAGGGTGATGTTGTCAAAAAAGGACAACTACTCGCAGTCATGGACAGCACACAACTCAAACAGGCAGAAGCACAGTTCGAAATGGCAAAGAAAAACTATGACCGTATGAAATCTCTCAAAAATACAGGTTCTGTGGACAAACAAACTTTTGACCAGATCGAATCAGCGTTCAAAACAACTCAATCCGCTTATCAGTTTGTAAAAAACAATACTCAGATAGTAGCGCCCATTGATGGAATCATTACGATTCGTACAAAGCAGGAAGGTGAATCTTACTCTGCCATGCTCCCGAGTGCGTATGGGGATCCTGCACTTTTCAGAATTATTGACATGGATGTGTTAAAGATGAACCTGAACATCTCTGATGTTGATATAAATAAGGTAAAAAAAGGACAGAAAGCATATATCTTTGTTGATAGCGAGCCAGGGCACGTATTTGTAGGAACAGTATCATTTGTATCTCCGGAAGCAGATATGATGTCCGGCACATTCCCCTGTGATATCACCATTGATAATAAAAACCATGTACTCAAGCCAAACCAATATGCAGTAACCGATATAGTTATTAATGCTTCTGAAAATACACTAGTAATACCTAAAAAAGCTCTTATTGACGAAGGCGTTGTATTTGTTGTGAAAAATTCAGTTGCTTCAAAGAAGAATATCATGATTGGTCTTATCAATGAAAATGAGATAGAAGTAACCAATGGACTTGCTGACGGAGATCTTGTTGTTATTAATGGAGCTATCGGCTTGCCAGAAGATTCCAATGTTGTCATAAGAAATCAATAACGCCCCGCATGAAAAAGGAGAAAATATCATGAAATTACCAGAATTTTCTGTGAATAGACGAGTCACTGTTACCATGCTCACTGTGCTGGTTATCATTCTCGGGCTGGTTGCCTTTTTGATGCTGGGTTTTGAGATGCTTCCTGACCTTGATTATCCAACCATCTCAATTGTGACCTATTATCCCGGAGCATCATCACAGGATGTGGAACAAGTTGTTACCAAACCGCTTGAGACCGCTATTGCCGGAGTAAAAAATATAAAGAATCTCAAATCTGAAAGTATGGAGAACATCTCCCTGACTCTTGTCGAATTTGTGTGGGGCACCAATCTGGATTTTGCGGCTCAGGATCTGAGGGATGCTATTGATATGAGTCTGGGTTATCTTCCTGAGGATGCAGAACGTCCGATGGTCGTGAAATTCAATCTCTCAGAAATGCCTGTTGTGTATTATGGTGTAACCGGCATGGAAAATACATTTCAACTTAAAAAAATCCTTGAAGACGAGGTTGAGCCAAAGTTGAAACACCTCAAAGGCGTCGCTTCCGTTATGATGATGGGAGGAGATGAAGCTCAAAAACAGATCATTATTGATAAAGTTAAATTGGAACAGAATGGGATTTCTATCGATAATGTTGTTCAGGTCATAGGAGCTCAAAATATTAATATGAGCGCGGGTTATGTCGATGAAGGCATAGATGAGTTCATGATCCGTTCACTTGGAGAATTCACATCCTTAGATGAGATCGCCAATACTCCTATTGGAGTCAGCAAAAGCGGTAAAGTGGTCTATGTGAAAGACATCGCGCGCGTCGAGAATGGATTTAAAGAAGTCCGCTATGACATCCGAACGAACGGCAAACCGACTGTCATGTTCTGGATCAGTAAGGAATCCGGAGCAAACACGCTCAAGGTTTCCAAGCTCATTAAAAAGGAACTCTCCAAACTGACTGAAACTCTTCCGGGGAACATAGATTTTGTTGAGATCTTTGACCAGGGAGATATCGTAGCCAGAATCACATCTAAAACAGGAAATACTGTTATCTACGGCGGAATAATTGCAATCTTAATCATGTTTTTATTCCTGAGAAATTGGCGCCCAACTCTTATCATCTCACTTGCGATTCCCATTTCCATTATTGCAACATTTATCCCGCTATACCTTGCAAAATATACACTTAATATTATGACACTTGGAGGTCTGGCGCTTGGAGTCGGTATGCTTGTGGACAACTCGATCGTGGTGATCGAGAATATCTATCGCCATCTCGAAAAAGGCATGAAACGCTTCGAGGCAGCAAAAGTCGGAGCTTCACAGGTGGGTATGGCAATCATGGCTTCCACGCTTACCACAGTTGCTGTATTTGTTCCCATGATCTTTGCGGGAGGATTTACCGGTCAGCTCGTTCGTGGGCTCGCACTCACGGTTGCATTTTCTCTTTTTGCTTCGCTGTTTGTTGCGCTCACTATTGTTCCAATGCTCGCATCTATCATCTTTAAAAAACGTGCTTCCGGTGAAGAATACCGGCAGGCAACCGGAAAAATTTTCATTAAGATAAGAAACTTCTATTTGAAAGCACTTCGCTGGTCGCTTCATCATCGCGGGAAAATAATCCTCATTACTCTTGCGTTCTTTGTACTGGCTGTTGTATTAATACCATTTATCGGTGCTGAATTCATGCCAAAATCTGATATGCCAATGCAGGTAATAAACGTCAAAGCTCCAGTAGGAACAAGCCTTGAACAAACGAGCAGTATGATCAAAGAGATGGAGACAATAATTCAAAATCTTCCGGAGGTTGAAGATGTGATGTCTGCAATCGGCGCCATGACAGAAGGTATGGCAGCAGCAGATCCCACAAATCCACAGGGTTCAAACGAAGCTCAAATCTTCTTCCGCATAACCTTTAAAGAGGAACGGGATCGCAGCTCGGAACAGATAAAAGAAATTATCAGGCAGAAACTTCCTCAGCTCGAAGATGTTGAGATAACTTTTGCTGATATGTCCGGTGAAATGATGGGTGGCTCGGGTGCTCCAATCTCTATTAAAATATTTGGCAAGGACCTTGATTATCTCCGCAAGATAAGCATGCAGGTCGAGGATAAGATCTCGACGATTCCTGGCATAGTGGATATACAAAATACCTATAAACAGGCAAAACCGGAACTTCATATTACTATCAATCGGGATAAGGCATTTCGATACGGGCTCACAACTGCGCAGATTGAATCGGCGATCAGAACCGCAACGTACGGCACAATTGCAGGAATTTTCCGGGAAGGGGGTGATGAGATCGAGATTCTCGTTCGGTATGATAAGCAGGACCGTAACAGCATCAAAGATCTTGAGGACATCACTCTCACCTCACCATTGGGATTTTCCGTACCGCTGAAGCAGGTGGTAAGTTGGGATATTGGAGAAGGTCCTTTAACCATTTCCCGTGAGCATCAAACGAGGAAAGTTACGATCACAGCAGACCTTGCAGGTAAGGATCTGAGCAGTACCGTCGAGGAGATCAAAAAAGAACTTCAGGGTATAACCGACGATCTTCCGCTTGGATATTTTATTGAATACGGCGGCGCATATGAGGACATGAAAGAGAGTTTTATAACTTTGTTCCTTGCACTTCTTCTTGCAGCACTTCTCGTGTATGTGATACTTGCATCCCAATTTGAATCCTTCAAGCAGCCCTTTGTGATAATGTTCACACTCCCACTCGCATACATTGGCGTGATCTATATTCTTGTTGCAACCAGTACGACACTCAGCGCGATAACGTTTGTCGGAATTATTGTGCTCTCGGGTATTGTGGTGAATAACGGCATTGTGCTCATCGATCATATAAATCAGCTTCGCAAAGAAGGACAGGTATCACAGGATGCCATCATTCAGGCGAGCTCGGACAGGATGCGCCCAGTGCTCATCACTGCAATCACAACAATTGGCGGCATGATGCCGATGGCGATCAGTACCGGACAGGGTTCGGAAATGAGATCTCCTCTTGCAATTGCAGTCATTGGCGGACTTATTACTGCGACATTCTTTACGCTTCTTATCATTCCAACGATCTATTCATTGGTAGAAAGGATTTCTTACAAGAAGCGCGCAAAGAATAGCGAATAAAGATAGCGAAATATGTACATTAATGGGAATGCTCTCGATGAAGGGAGCATTCCTTTGTTTTAGAGATCTTTAGATAATTATTGACATGATTAGTAATACTGCTACACTATCTATGAAATAATTAAAATGGAAATGAAAACTTATTATGATAAAGAAAACCCATAAACAAATTGCTCTTGAAAAAGCAATTCTCTCTCACCTTGAAGGAAAATCAACTGAAGTAGCGAACTATATTTTTAATGACCCTGAGATACAAGCACTTCAGGACTATGCAAATACTGTTTCCATAAAACGACTCGGTTTCAATGACCATGGTCCTGTCCACATGAGAACTGCGGCTCTAAATGCGCTTATTATGTTTGATCTGCTTCATGATGCAGGAATCAAGCTCAATCTTGAATCTGAAAAGCTGGGCACGTATGAGGATAGTGAAGTATGTGTGCTGACAGCCTCACTTCTTCACGATGTCGGCATGACTGCAACCCGTGATCATCACGAGATTATTGGTATCATGTTTGCTGAGCCGATCATTCGGCGTATGCTCGACGCTATCTATAAAAATAATATCCCAAAAAAAACAATTTTGAAAGCAATGATCATTGAAGGCATTTTCGGTCATATGGCTACGGAAAAAATATATTCTCTGGAAGCGGGCCTCGTGCTCATCGGTGATGGCTGTGATATGGAAAAAGGGCGCTCCCGCATCACCACACTTCTCTCTCAACAACCACGAGTAGGGGACATTCATAAGTATTCTGCAAGTTCGATCCAAAAAGTGAATATTATTGCGGGAAAGAAGAAACCTATTAAGATTTTAATTGAAATGTCACAATCCGCTGGTTTTTTCCAAATCGAAGAAGTGCTTTTTCCGAAGATCATTTCAAGCCCGGTTAAGCCATATATCGAGCTTTACGGACAGGTGAAAGATAAAGAAATGATGCAGTACTTGTAATTACTGTTCTTTGAAATCCCACTGGAGGGAAGTCTCTGTTTTGAAGGTAAACTTATTGAGAAATGTGAGCATCCTGCTTATCGGATAGTTTTTCTCTATATAAAAAACATCAAAATTATGAAGGATGGACTGGAGTTTTTCGTCTTCAATTCCCATATCACAAAATACAATACCCTTTTCATATTGCAGAAGCGAATCCGCAAATTCTGCCTTATTCTCTAAATAAAGAACATTTTGTTTATTCCTTGAAAGAAAGGAATCTCTCAATGCGGTGAAATAGGCATCATCTTCATTCGAAGATAAGATTAATATCTCTTGATCAGGTGCAAAGACATCGACTAATCTTTCATTCTCCTCAAGCTGAACTTCTACGTGACTGTGCTGCATATTGAGCGTAACTAATCCTCGAATTCCACTGAAGATAAACCATGCCGCAATGACAAGTGAAGCGATCTGCCCGATCTTTTTCATTATTTGAATCCGTGAAAGCTGCCCGAGAAATGCTACTGGGATGAGATAAAGAGTGGTGCCTCCAAAAAATCCAAGGAAAAGCATCATCCCACTTACTACTCCGCCAAGATTTACTGCCTTGGAAAGTGCGATCAAAAATGCAGGACAGAAATTTATACCCGTAAGAATGCCGAGAATAAAGGCGCTTTTGGTTATTTTTGCAAATTTTGAAACATGGCATTTTTTATCATGCTGCCGTGCCCTCACGGCAGAAAGCACAAGATAGATTGAGAGTAAAATATATGCGATCGATGTGAAAAGCGTTCTGTTGATATTCGAAATATTCGCACCGATATATCCGGCAAAAGCCCCAAAAGCAATATATGAAAAAAACCTTCCCACAGAAATTTCTGCGACAACGCCGATGCTCTTTATCAATTTCCGTTCTTCGGAAAGCAAATAGGGCAGATAGATCGGAGTGCATGTCACAAGGCACACAGAACCTGTTGCCAATCCCAGCATGAATCCTTCTGTAAGCGTTTTCAGCATGATTTAAAAGAGTACATCAATTCCACAGGAATGGGCATTTACTCCGGGAATTACTACATTGTCCTGATAGTGATAGCCACTATAGGATACGTGGACATTCAAACTCGTTAATGCATTCATAGTAGCTTGTATAAAGAGAATATTCGATACGGACATCGCTATCCTATATAAGAAGTTTTGATTTTACTCATCCGATTTGTGTATTGCGTTAACAGGGCACGCACCGACACAAATTCCACAGTTTATACATTTCTCTGTATCTATAACGGCTTTGCTGTCCTTCATGCTTATCACACCAACAGGACATTTCTGAACGCAGATCGAACACCCGATACAATTTGCTACATCTACCACATATGACGCCTGCTCAACTGTGATGGAATCTTTAACTTCAGGCACAATTTCTTCCTCAATTGTTGCGCTGCCATCTACTATTTCAATCTCATTTATCGCCTTAACAGGGCATTGTAAAGCACATACTCCGCAATCAATGCATTTAGACAGATCAATAACTGCCTTTCCATTTTTCATCTCTATCGCATCTGTTGGACATTTCACCTTTTGTACACAAATCGTACACCCGATACATTTTGATGAGTCTACTTTATAAACTTTAGTCGTGTCCTGTGCAAATATTATGAGGGGAATCGCAACTAGAACAAATATCATTATTGAATATGATTTTTTCATCTATTTTTTCCTTAATCTCTATAAATACATTTACTTTTTTCTTTATCATTTTTTGAGCATTGGCGAACGCAACTCAAACACTTGATACAATTAATGTCAGAAATTTTTTCATTATATCCGATGTCAATGTTCATCGGGCAGTAATTCAGGCAATTAAAACAGTTAATGCTGGTGTGGATATTCCTGAATATTTTGTATCTTTTAATGCCGAATAGATCGGCAATTTTCTGTATAACATTCATAAGCGCAGCATAAGGGCAAATGTATCGGCACCAGAATCTTTCGACAAAGAAACCGGCAAGAATAACTATACCGAGTACAAAAATTCCCGCAATCGTAATATTTTGAATGTGGGCTATTGCGAGAACCGGACAGAACTTCATATACAGGTATTGAGCTGCGAGAAACGCAGTTATTGCAGTGAATAAAAATACAATATATTTAATAATATTCAAACGTTTATGTGCTTTGTAAGGTATTAATTGCTTAAATTTTTTCCTGGACTTCCTGGTTGAGAATACAAGCTCCTGAATCGTTCCAATAGGGCAGACATATCCACAAAACCATCTCCCGAGGAATAATGAACTAAGTGCAATCGCAGCACCAATTATAATTGCAACTGGAAAAATAAACGGTGCGAACTTTGCTCCGATCTTCCACACCCCAAAACACACCGATGCATAGGGGCAGTACTCGTGCGCGACAGGAAGCGTGCCCTGTATCAGTAATACAAACAAAGACACAGATATCCCGAGCGAAACCAGCTGTACTATCCTTCTTACTCTTATCTTATTCATCACAATATTTATTTCGGAAGATCAATATTATATTCTTTAATTTTTCTTGATAACGTATTTCTATGAATTCCGAGCATCTCTGCCGCTTTTACCTGATTGAACTCACACTCGTCTAATATTTTCACGATATGAGCACGTTCTACATCCGCAATTGTTTTAGTATTCCCCTCTTTGTCGAGAGGATGATATTTCTGTATCTCATCAGGGAGTTCTTCGATCTGGATCACATCACTTCTTGTCAATGCGACCGTTCTCTGTATCACATTCTTCAGCTGCCTGATATTCCCCTCCCACGGATAATTCACGAGCTTCATAAGTGCATCATGAGAAAATGATATAGCTTCATTCCCGGAATACACAGCGAGGAAATGATCCATCAGCTTTTTTATATCCTGCTTTCTTTCCCGCAATGGGGGAAGATGAATGGGTATAACATTTAATCTATAATAAAGGTCTTCTCGGAAATGTCCTAATTGCACCTCTGTCTGTAAATTTTTATTTGACGCTGCGATAATGCGGACATCTACTTTTTTAGTTGTAGAACTCCCCACAGGTTCAAATTCCATTGTTTGCAGCGTGCGGAGAAGTTTTACCTGTATTGACGGAGCAACATCCCCGATCTCGTCCAGAAAAAGTGTACCGCCATTCGCTTCTTCAAAACGCCCTTTTCTGTCGCGTATCGCACCGGTAAATGCCCCTTTCACATGTCCAAAAAGCTCACTTTCGAGAAGTGTTTCCGGAATTGCCGAGCAGTTTACTTTTATCATTTTATATTTTTTCCTGGGACTGAGGTGGTGGATTATATCTGCAATGACCTCTTTTCCTGTTCCGCTTTCTCCGGAGATAAGGACTGAAGCATCCACATGTGCTACTCTTTTTACAATGCTGAGGATTTCATTGATCTTCGGACTGTCACCAATAAAGGTCACGGGAAGTTCTTCGCTTAAGATAACATCCTGAACTTTTTTACTTTCCTTCTCCACCTGAATGTAATTCTGCGCATTTTTAATTTTATTCAACAGCATTTCAAGATTGATCGGTTTTTCAATATAATCAAAAGCACCGAGTTTGAGCAGCTCGACAGCATTATCTACAGAACTGTATGCTGTGATGATAATGACCGCAGTGAGAGGATTTATTTGCAGTATCTTTTCCAGCACTTCTTTCCCACTCAGACCCGGCATCCTGTAATCTGATATCACGACATCCACGGGCTGTTTATAAAATTTTTTTATTCCTTCTTCGCCATAAGGTGAGGTAAAGATTTCGTGTCCTTTTGACTCAAGAAAATCTGCCAATATCTCTCTTTGAGAAGCATCATCTTCGATAATTAATATTTTCACTCTGCCTCCAATTTTGGAAGTCGCAGTATTATCTCAGTGCCATTTTTTGTGCTGCCCTTAATGTATATCTCTCCCTGATGGGCTTTTATTATCTTCCTGGAAATCGGCAAGCCCAATCCGTTTCCGCTCTCTTTTGTACTAAAATAAAGATCCCATACTTTTTCTCGCTGATCCGGAGAAATCCCCGTGCCGTTATCAACTATCATGATCGTCATTTCTTTGTCTTTCTCAAAAAATTCTATGCGGATGTTTCTGTTTTCTTGTTCGGGTGAAAATGACTCGACAGAATTTTTTATGATATTTATCAAAACCTGAGTGAGCGCATCGATGTCAAAATACCAGACAAGATTTTTATTTCCATCCACTTGAATTTGCAGGTTTGTATCTTTATATTCCTGATGAAAAATATCAGCAATTTTCCCAATAAAATCACCCACATTAACTTTCTTAATTTTTAATGCGATCGGGCGCGAATAATCAAGGAATCTCTCTACAATACCGTTGAGACGCCCTATTTCATCAAAAGAAACGGAGAGCCATTTTTTTAACTCGCCATCTTTCTCGGAAACAAATTCAGCACGAATCCTTTGAAGTATCATTGAAATCGCATTAAGCGGATTTTTGATCTCGTGAGCCACTTCTCTTCCAAGTTCTCCGATGCCAGCCATATATTCAGCTTTTTGAAGTGATTCCATGATCCTGTGTATCTTAATATGATTGCGATAAAAGAGATATTCCAGTATTAAGACCCCGGTGAAGATTATCGAATAAATAATAAACAAGAGAATGCGGTTTCTCTTCAAAGATTCTATTTTATCTATGGATAACCCAAGACGAAGAAGCACGGGGTCGGTTTCTTCAAGAGAGAAAGGACGTATGATCTCAAGCACTTTTTTATTCTCAAAAGAAGTCTCGCGAAAGGCAATGGTCTCATTTTCCAGATGAGAGCTTAAAAATGTGTCTGAAGATATTCTTTGCATCCGATGCACATTTTCAGTCGCTGCAATTATACCCCTTGCATCCTGAATGACGAGGTATCGAATCTGCGGAAGTGTTTCTATTGATTCACTTACGGATGATATTTGCTGACTTAGTTGAGAAAAAATTGTAGAAAGCTGAATAGGCTTTAGAAGCGAGAAATAATCTCTCTTGTTTATTGATGCAACAAACCATTTCTCGTTTCGAAAAGAGACAATATACACTGCGTCAGGATTTTCCTCAATTTCTAATAGAACAAATTCTTCTGTTTTTGGAAGCTGATTGATCGCAACATCTTCTGTGCAGTCCTCCGGTAACGAAAATACAAGATTTCCAAGTGTATCAATGACGCAGATATGATGTATGAGCATCTTCTGCCGAAGCGAATCACTAACCTGTGCTGTGTGATCCTCCATAACAAGATGGATGAGCATTTCTGCGCGTTCAAAGAAAAGTGTTTCGATCACATCCTGAGAGTAGAGGTTGCTTTGAATTATATCATTTACAAGCTCGAGATACAGCCGCCCGTTCAATTCTATTGTTTTATAAACCGTTTTAATATTGTGATTCTGTACATAATAGAGCGAAGCCCACAATAACACAATAATGATGGATATGATTACGAGTAGGTATTTGATGCTCTTTTCTTTTTTTTCTACCGGGCTTTTATTCATATTATTTCTTAAAGAGATATCGTATTCCAAGGCTTGTATCGTATGTAGATATACTTAATGCCGAATCAAACAAAACAAACATATTGCTGTTCGAATATAATAAAATATTATTACTGATCGGATAATCCGCATAAAAAGATATTCCAAGTCCCGTTTCGGAATAAGAGCTTTCTGCGGAAGAAATGTTGTAGATCTTATGTTGTATTGAGATATCAGGTTTTAAAAGCAGGTCATTCAAATATATAGTACTCCCCAAATAAATTTTATACACATCATATGCAAAAGAATCGTACAGTTCTGAACTCACATAGATGAGTGAATCTGTGGATGTAATATTTTTACAGACATATATTCCATACTTGAGTCCGATATTTCTCTTTATTCCACGAGAAAAGTATAACTCGATTGATGCTTTTGTCAGTCCAATTGACTGATCAGATATATTATTGAAGTATCGATAAGTAAAATCAAAATATGTGTGCATTGCAAATGTTCTATAAAATCTTTTATACAAAAGGTATAGGGCATTATCAATGTGTTCGAAATTTCTGTAATCAGGATAATATGTGAAATCAAAAATATCGCCATATTCAACGATATACCTTTGGTTTTCTATAGTGCGATACAATTCTCCGGTTGTTTTGAATTGGTCGTTCAGCGAATCTGCTGTATTTTGATAATAGATATGCGCACTTGTTCCTCCCCACGGAAAGAAGATTTCTCCAAGCGAAGAAATATTTCCTTCAATACCGGAGCCGTCAAAGGGTACTGCTAACTGCGGAGCGATATCAAGATAATAGGAATCAGAAAAATACTTGAAGCTTCCGCCCAGTATTCCCTTATTTTCAGCTGATCCATCTATGCCTTTTTGGGATGAACCGTGAAAATACATATCCCCTTCGGAGTTTTGTCCAAAGAGGAGTAATGGGAATATGATAAGGATCAGACCGAGCCAGACAGGCATCAACTATTGACCTCCATGATGTCCAGGGTTTCCTCCGTGTTGTCCGCTTCCACCTTCCCCTTTTTTTGACCCGCTTGATGAGCCGAACTCGCATCTGAACTGATAGTCATATTTATAAGAGATCATTCTGTAATGACGGATGTTCTGATGCTTGGAAAATGTTCCTTTATACCTCAGGGTTCTATTATCACATATGCCATCGCCGTCTTTATCAATAAAGAAGTCAAACTCAGCTCCTTCAGTTTTCTCTTCGATGGTGATCTCATCGCCAGATGCCGGTGCTTCTGTTGAATCTGCTGCATGCAAAGACACAGTAAATAAAATTACAAATAATCCAGCAAAAATTATGGATTTCATTTTTACTCCTTATAGAGAAAATACGACGGGACCGAAATCCCGTCAATATTTCTCATGTCCGCAGTCCTAAAAGTTGATGAGGTGTCTGATTTTGAGTTGCTTTGCTGAACCGCTGCCACTGCATGGTTCAAGAACAAAGTCGACGACTGCGCCATTATCATCAATAACTATCTCTTCAAGAAGGGAAGGCATATAGGTATGAGGTTTTAATGCTCGGGCTTCGTAGTTTCCTTCTGGAAGATCAACGATTGTATAATAGCCGTCTGCATCAGTAACGGCATCATATATGTTCAGACCGTGACCGCCATTGCCACCACCATTTCCTCCACCGTTGCCGCCGCCGTCCGGGCATTCTCCATCAATAAAATGAAATTTAACGACAGCACTTTCGATTCCTGCGCCGGTTTCCATATCTGTCACATAGCCACTTGCTGTGGCTGCAACTACGATACTCACACTGAGTATCATCATACTTACGAGTGCGATGAACTTTTTCATGTTAACTCCTTGTTTTCATTTCTATTCGCACTCCTTCTCTATGCGAAAATCGTGCCAAAAAAATTTATATTTGTGCGGGTTTTCCCGCTAATCCCCTTCGTATTGGCATGTTAAGTGTTATAAACTTATTCCCAAATTTTTCCAAACTTATTTTTGCGGATATTTTATGCACAAAATTGGTGCAGTGATTTTAATAAAATGATGCACAGCATTATTCTTCAAGGCAAGAGCAGGATGATGAATCTGCCCTCTAATTCTGTAAACCAGGAACAGGTGTCAGCTTTAAACCGTATATAAGTATCTTTTGATCTTTTTTGTTGGGGTTTTCTCAAAGGGGGCTGACTGCTCTATCATTTTAAGGATCCTTGAGAAAGATGACATGTTGCCGTTGACTTCATTCCTGATCTTCTCAAGCATTTCTTCAATTCGCTTTGCGATCTGCGTTTCCGTCATTTTTTTATTCTTGAATTCCGACTCAAGTTCTTCATAATTCAGATGAGCGCGTGCAACAAGCTGCCCGTTTTCCTGGTAAACCAGGGATTCGAGTACATCGTCGTATTGATTTATTTGTGATTCTATCTCTTCGGGGTATACATTTTCACCACTCGGACCAACGATCACATTCTTCAATCTTCCAATTATAAATAAATAACCATCTTTATCCATATAACCGAGATCGCCGGTTTTTAACCAACCGTCTTCAGAAAACATTTCCTTTGTTCTATCCGGGTCTTTATAATAACCCTTCATCACATTATCACCTTTTACCCAAATCTCACCCTCGCCTGTCTTCTTATCTGGTTCATTTATTTTTACTTCTACTTCAGGAACGATAATACCTGTAGATCGGAATTTGGTATTTTTCACTCCGCTCCCTGCAATCAACGGTGAAGTTTCTGTCAAACCATACCCAATCGCATAAGGGAATTTTCCTTCCCGCAAGAATTTCTCTACTTCGCTGTTCAATCCGGCTCCGCCGATGCCGAAGAATTTCATCTCTCCCCCGAAAAATTTCATCACTTTCTTAGCTGCTAATTTATGAAGTTCTTTTCTTACTGCAGGCACTTTCATTAATTGTCTGAGCAAACCGCTTTTGGATAATTGAGGAGCAATTCTAAGTTTATATATTTTCTCTATGACA
>CAYUTH010000028.1:0-1743 GCA_964447485.1 uncultured Candidatus Cloacimonadota bacterium
GCACGTAGCTTTGTGTAGAACCTCCTCCAGAACCAACATACACATGCTGTATCGGGGACTTCTTCACATTGCCATGGTTATCTTCAGCCTGGACATAGTAATCCATCAGACAGTCCGTATACCCGCTTATTTCTGCATAATATTCATCAGCGATATAGTCCGGCAGTACAAAGAAATCAACTGCAGGATTTCCGGTAACGTTTCCAGTTGGAAAATTTCTCATTGACATGGTTATCGAATGCCAGGTTCCCACTTCCGAGCCGCCTGCATAGGTCTCGTTGTCATAAGAATTAAGAGGATTTGTTCCGTCATTATCAATACGGTATTTCAACTCAACTGATGAAAGTCCGGACACATCATAGGCAAATGTCCACACATAGAAATCGCTGAAATTCTGATGAGTCTGATAACCATAGAGAGGACCAAATCCCTCACCGCCTGGATTGTACGGAAATCTTTGGGGAATGAAAATCGTGGGAGCAACATCATCCTCACCCGAATGGGCATCGATCTCATCATCTGCAAATTCTGATGCATTATTGCATGCGATCGTCTGCTTTACTTCCATATCCAGCGAAGTGCCGTAATACATATACCCGCTTGTGAGCGAAGGCAGAAAGAAGTGCCATGCCAGTTCTGCGTTATTCGAGCCAGCATCAGGAAATACTATTTTGCTGATGTCAACTGATCCTACAAGCTGTTCTGCAGTTTCTACTCTGTTCTGCGCGGCAGTAATGACTGCCCAATTGCGCACATCTTCAGTCCAACCAAAGGGATCAAATTGATAATTTCCATTATACATAGGCCAGATCCAGTTTATGAACTGCGGATGTCCCCAATCATTTGCAGCATTTACCCAGCTTCCATCTTCCACATGCACGATGTCATTTGCAGGAACAGGATTATTATCGAGAAATTGCTGAACGGTCGAGGGAATATATCCCTGTGATGCGGCTGCATTGGCAAAATTCGGCACTGAGTTGAGATAGTAATCATACCCTCCACCCCAGGCATTATCGCCGTCATGTGCCATGAGCACTATCGAGGGTTGGGAGGGGTTATTATAAGGAGCAATATGCGAATCGATCTCTCCTGTTCCCATTGTTCCGTAGCCATTCATATAGCTGAGAACATCACTCATAGGAACCACATCGAGTGTATAGACCTGTTCGGTTTCAGGATCGATATACTGGGCTTTGTGTGCCTGGTAGCAGAAAGGAGCTGCAAACGTACCTCCCCTTCCGTCGATCTGACCGCTCCACCAGTTGCTTCCTACAGGACCAAGAATATCTGCGGGATTTGGCGGATCGATATTGCATCCTGATGTGCCATAAGAAAGCGGATAATCCTGACAGGTTCGTGCGAGATGGCTGTTCGCGACAACTGACCATTCGATGCCTTCTTCAACGAGCGTTTGAATAATTCTCTCAGAGAAAGAACATTCGGCAGGCCAGAATCCCTTTGAATACATAGGATCGTTTCCAAAGAACTGACTGTAAATATAACGATGTGCCTGAATTTCTTTATGCAGTGAGTTCTCATCAATAAGTGGTGCGAGTGCATGATGAAAAGTGAAGGCAGTGATATCCATTCGTGGATTACCACCCGAGGTTTGCCAGGAACGGGCAGTCTGAAAATTTCCCTGCCATCCTGAATTGTAACCCCAATGTCCTCCATCTGCGAGAGACTGCACATTTTCGATAAGACAGCCGGAATAGTTTACTTGAGCTCCGGCATCTGCAT
>CAYUTH010000028.1:1843-16426 GCA_964447485.1 uncultured Candidatus Cloacimonadota bacterium
TGCACATTTTCGATAAGACAGCCGGAATAGTTTACTTGAGCTCCGGCATCTGCATGACCGAGGAGGGTTTGTACTGCGTCTTTTGGGCGCCATTGATATGCAGCGACTCTGTCATCCTTATTGAAAATATCTTCGAGATCATTCAAAGGATGTTGCAGTCCGTTGGAATACCAGTTGCCATTGTTCTGTTTGAGCCATTGTGACTCCCAGCAGATTTGATAACGGAACGTATTCCATGTGCCTTTGTCTGGCCAGTATATTGGCTGCTGCAGGTGCCATAGATAGGTAGTATGTACCGGAGCGGTTACTCCGGTGTTTGATATAATGACCAGCAGTACAAAGAGAATTGTTTTTTTCATAGTAATGTGCATGGATTCGACAACACAAATATTTTCTCTACAAACTTTAGACACTTTGTCATTCTGAACGCAGTGAAGAATCTATTTACTGTAGCTGATAGCAATTTCTCAAGCTTAGGGCTCGTTTTGAACGAATAGATTCTTCCCGACTCCATTGCATTACGCCGTGGCAGGCGCTTCACTTCATTCCGCTCAGAATGACAATTTTTATTTTTCATCGTACCAGCCATTACTTAGGTCATTCCAGTTGGGATTTACCGATTCGATCAGCCTGATCTTCTTTTCACGCAACCAACCCTTGATTTCTTTTTCTCTATGGATCGCAGCTCTAACATCATGGGTGTGTTCAAAATATACCAGTTGTGTAATATTGTATTTTTGAGTGAATCCCTTTACCGTTTTATGCTTATGCTGGTAGACTCTTCTTTCAAGATTGTTGGTTACTCCAGTGTACAGTGTCCCGGAATGATTCGTCATTATGTATACGTAGTAGTTCTTTGTATAGACCATTATCACACAAGCTTTTCAGATGCGTTGCAGGAAGTAAAGTGCATCTCTCTCAGGTTAAAGGGCGTTGTCATCCTGAATGAAATGAAGGATCTATTCATTAGATACATGAGCAATTTCTCAAGCTTAGGACTTATTTCAAACGAATAGATTCTTCGCTTCGCTGCGCTACTCTCAGAATGACAAAACTCACTTACATCAAAACTAGTTGTCATTCTGAACGCAGTGAAGAATCTATTTATTATAAACATGAGTAACTTCTTAAGACGTGAGCTCGTTTTGAGTGAATAGATTCTTCGCGTCATTTCATTCTGCTAAGAATGACAAAGGGTTTGGGTTGAGATGACATATTAATCAGCATTGTCGAAACTATAGAAGATAAAATCAAACCCGGCTACCACACGGGGTGATAGCCAGGTCTGTTTGTATAATCATCAGTCGATCATTAATTTTTTGGTTTCTTGATAGTCTTCGGTCTTGAGCTGATAGAAATAAATACCGCGTCCGAAATCCTCGGTATTCCACTCAGCAGAGTAATTATTTACCACACGGTCATCATTCACCACTTCTGCAACACGCTGTCCGAGCACATTATAAATATTCAACTGCACAGGACGAACCGTTCCTTCAAGTCCACCAAGGCAGAAATTGAACGTGACAGACTGTCCCATTTTTGCAGGATTCGGAAAACTTGGAAGCAGGTTTGAGGTGATGATATTCAACTCACCATTCTGATCAACATCGACAGGAGTGAATTCGATCGCGCCGTAAATATTATTGGTTCCACCAAAGTTCACGACTTCAAGCCAGTAATAGTAAGTAGTGTAATAAGGATCGGCAGTGACGTCTGTGAATTCATATGTTTGAGGTGTAGTCGTGGTGCCGTGCCCGGGAATGATCGAAGTGTTCACTTTTTGAACAGTTGAGAAATCATTCTCTTCAGAACGGAAAATATTATAACCGATCACGTCTGTTTCTGTAGCTGTCTGCCAGGAGACGGTTACAAATTCATTCATGTATACTGCAGTAAAAGCAGAGAGTTCAACTGGGAGGGTGTGGCTTGAAGTATGATACAGACCACCACCCAAAGTTGAATAATCGGGATTATTACCAGGATCTCCTGAAGGAGGTGTTCCTGGTGCACAATCCTCACAGAACCATCCAGTATTACTAACAACCATACCGAATGCTTCTATTGTACCTGATGATGTTACACCTAATTCAGAAAAAGGTATCCCCAACTCAACGCCATGTTCACCTGTATTGTCATTGTTAACTGCAAATGCTACTGTATTTTCACCAAAGATATTTGCTGGAGATGGACCAGTTGCTCCAGCGCCAAGCTGATCACAAGTACCGATATAGCCAGGAGTCCCTACACCAGCGATAAACTTTAAAGCATCAAAATATACATTAGTTGTACCACCACCTGTATTAATTGCAAACATATAATCAACTTCAAAATCTGCTTTATAATCATTATTACCAGTATTTCCCATATAACCCCCAGCACCGTCTGTACCACCTAAAGATGTACCTGCAGGTACACCAGTTAGTTCTGAGAAATTTAACCAAAGACCAAATGCATTTGAATTCCCTGTATCGAGGTTTCCAACTAAACCAATATACAGCACATTTGCAACGATGTCGGGATAATATACTATCTTATCAATATTCATACCCCATGTGCCTAAACCATTACCTGTGGCCATAAGCATATATTCTGCATCGTTCATATCACCATTAATAATGGGTGCTGCATATGCAAATGAAGCAATGAATAATACTACAACTAAAATACTAATTTTCTTCATCTTAATTCTCCTAAGAGTTGTTTTTTTATTTGTGGGTTAACACATTTAAATCATAAACCTTCCAAAGAAAGTAACATTCCAGTTCTACCTATCTAAGATATTTTCATTTTATTTATGTAGATATACTGCTTTTTCTGTGCACGATTCATAAGAAGTGGATAGCTGAATAAGATATACTCCCGAAGGAATCTTTTTGTGTGTGTTGTCACGACCGTTCCAGCTCGCTGAGTTCGCTCCCTGTTTCATTTCATTATCAATAAGAGTATGAATTTTTTGTCCTTTTATATTAAAAATTTCCAGAGTAACTTTTGATGGCTGGCGTACATAATAATCGATCATAAGCTGGTCTTTGAAGGGCGACGGATGTGGAGGTGAAAGACTGATATTGATCTCATATTGTGGCTGATCGGGTTCATCCACCGATACACCGGCATTCTCAGTCCATATTATGTTTTGCGCCATGTTATAATAAAAATACACATCGCTGTTTGCATTCAAGCTCAAAAAGAGGTTCTCGCCTGTGGTATTTTGATCCCAGTTATTATTAAGCACGATCTTGTATTCATACTCGCCAGCCGGTATTGAGCTAAAGAAAGTGTAGACGCCGTCAAAGGCAACAGAATCACCGTCTATGCCTTCATCGTTCATCAGGGTGAGAGTAGTCTGCTCATTCCAGTCTATACCTCCGATCTCGGAAAGGAAATCTCCCACGACCACAGGTGGATTGAGACTTTGAAAAACAAACTCATCATAGTTCTGTTCACCCACCATGATACCACAATTCGCATAGATGGTCACGACAGATGCATCACCAAGAACAAAGGATTGATTTTCTCCGGGCCAGTCATTGCCGTTCCAACTGTTGCTTTCTATGATCTTATACTCATAGCTGCCGGCAGGAAGCGACAGGACTGACTGCCACACACCATTATCCATCAATAAGAAATCATAATCATGATTGCCGGGCGTCCAGCTATTCATCGAACCAACAACATGGGGTATGATGATCTCTGTGACTGCACCGGTATCGTAATCAGGGTCAATAACATTTCCGTGCAGATCTTCCACATTGGAAACTACCACATCGCCAAAGTCACCTGCCTGAAAGATTTCATTTATTGTAATGGTGACTTTTCTCTCATGGGAAAAATGTATATTATTAATGGAATACGAACCCGTGAAATTCTGAAATGAATAATGGGACGGATCAATCGCAGTGATTTCTTCGACAGGTTCATTATATATGATTTGCAACTTGCTGTCACCCACGAGGTAGGCTGCTTCGTTGACAATGCGCGGCGCATAGTTATCCTGAAGCTCATCAGCGAGTGCATCCAGTTCTACTACTTTGTTATTATTGGGATCATAGGGTGCGCTGGTAAATCCTGCATAAAGATAAACCACAAAACTTCCCTGCCCTTTTATTTCATCACCTTTGACGAGTGTGCCTTCGAATTCCGTATTGAATTCTGCTCCTGCATCACCGATCACGATTGCACCGGTAGCGCCTGAGGAAGCATTTCTCTGTCCGCAATACTCTCCCCAGTCACCCCACATTCTTTGCAGGTTGGATTTTCCTGACCATATAAGATCAAGAAGATCAGTGGACCAGCCGGACTTCACATATCCCGTTTCATTACCAAAATTATATTGTACTTCAAGGTGTGAATCACCGGTTTGCAGAGATATAACTTTGCTCACTTCGTTTTTTGTAAGTGTCGCCTGTACGCTGTCACCTGTGCCTGTATTCACGACCATTGCATAGAGATCGTTCTGATAATTAGGCGATACCTCAGAAAGTGCTGCGACATGATTGTTTGAACCTTCATTATAATCACCATCAGTTTCAGACCAGTAGGCAACATCTGAGCCGACAACAGAATAGCCGTTTCCGGAACCATCTTTGACGAAGATCCAGTTTGCCTTACCTCCGATAGTTTCAAACACATACAATGCGTTATCATTATACATGATGAGTTCATCCACACCATCTTTATCAATATCAGAAAGGTAGGAGGCAGTTGTTTCTGCATAGCCACCATTTGCCCAGCGCGAAGCTTCTGCGTAGACATTTGCATTTTTGATGTGAGCAGAATAGCGATGTTCCCAATCTGCGATCTCACCGCTCGTATGCCATCCGGTTTCATGCAGATTTATCATGAGCGTGTACCATGCAAGTTGAGAAAGCCCGTTGTCGGGACATATTATGATATTGTTATAGACATCATTCCATATATATCCGTAGGTCCATTTTGGCGAGTGATAATCCGAATGAGATTCTGCACCAGCCCAGTTAATATACCAGCTATTGTTACTTCCTCCGTAACCGTCGCCACCGCCGAGGAGTCCGTATGTTCCGGGGGTAATATCAAAGGTGTTTCCATTGAAGTCTGCATTCGCCAATGCGTCATCAAGCTTCCATACATTTATTGCAGGATAGTTGTCATGGCAATACCAGATCACACTTTCGTAGTTATCCAGGAAGAAAGTATTATGATGCTCATTCATTTCTGCTGCGACTTCCCAGTCAGTTCCATATACTGCTATTTCATAACCGCCCTGTGAGTTGATATAGTTTTTTGCACCGTCCGCATCATAGTGCATTTTGCCTACGAATTCATTATCGATAGGTATCACACGAAGCGTCACGCCGCTTCCGTTGTTCATCCAATGTATCTTGTTCTTGTTCACATTCCAGCAATGAGGGCTGTCATCAAGAATAATTGCGTCGACACCATGCTGCTGCCAGTTATCACCAAGCCAGTCAATCACACCCGCATCAGGATATTGCCCGGGATTGAGCCATACTCGTTCGGGAACCCATGCAACGCGGGGAATATAGTTATACCTGTAATCCACCATATCGCATTCGATCTGCACAGACCAGTTATTCATATCATTCTGCACAAAAGGCATCATGTGCTGTCCGAGTGCAGAGGTCATCATTGCCACCCACCCCTCAGATGCACCGGTTTCGAGCCAGTCATTGAATTCGGGATTATGCCACTCTGCAGCAGGCATGAGTGTTCCGGACATATGAAAATTACCTGGAATATTTGTCGCCTCATGTACTTCCAGCACCTCATCGAAACCGCTTGTTTCCGGGGGATACTGCCCGTAGAAAACCTCGGTATAGGTCAATCCCTGGTTGCCGTGATGAACAAATGCACAGTTTCCACCACGGTAGAGAGTCTGTCCTTTTCCGATAAAATTGTCCACTATTGTACCATCGATGAGGATATCAATTTTGTAGATCAGGTCTTCTTTTAAAAATCCCGTAACAAAAGGAATGGAGTATTCGACAGTATTGCATGCAGGTGTTCGAAGAATTTTCTCTTCACCATTTTTTTGCTCGAGATACTGCAGTGGAAATGCCTTGTGAAAGAGTGCTTTTTTCTCTTTACCGGCATATAGTGTGACAACAGCAGAAATATTTCTATTATGGAAGTTATCTTTAACAATGTTATTTTGCTTTCGTTCAACCATATCATCAAAGGTGATTCGTAAAAAGAGTGTTCCATTTTCTACACGAGAAAACACGGACGTAATATCACCATAGGATGCCGCACAGTCACCAACTTCATCAAAGCCGATAAAATCATCTTTTTGCCAGCTTGAGAGATCTCCTGTTATACTAAAAGCAAATGCATTGACCGTAACAAGAAGAAATCCAATCAACACCGCTGTACATTTTTTATTCATCAGTTACCCCATTTCGCAGGGAAAATTATTTCAGAATCACGCCACTCATGGGCAGAAGTCGAATCCAAACTTCTCCATCGACGATGTTATAGGACATATCATCTAACAGGTTAATAACAGATTTTTGTCCTTCATTAAAGGGTATTTTCACAGTATGAGCTTGCGTATCATTATTAATTACCACAACTATAGAACAATTATCATCACTTCGTTTATACGCATAGACCATGCCATCGGTCAGAACTGTATGGAAGTCACCGGTGCGAAGGCAAGAATAGTCTTTTCGAATGCTAATCAGCTTCTTATACCAATCACGCAGAGCAACTTTTTCTTTGTCTTCTGTATATTTCCAGTTCATAGGTCTGCGGCAGTCCGGATCATGAGCGCCCATCATGCCGATCTCGTCGCCATACCAAATATGAGGAGCTCCTACATAGGTCATAGAGAAAAGCATGGTGAGTTTTAATTTACCAATATCGCCTTTGATGGATTCAAGGTAGCGGAAGGTATCATGGCTGTCTATGAGGTTCATCATACATTGCACAGACTGGATAGGATACGCAAGCAAGCCCTGTTTGATGTCACGGTCAAAGGTCTTGGCACTGCAGCTTCTCATCGCAAAGAAGCGCATGACGGGATCTTTGAAGAAGGCATAGTTCATCACTGCATCAAAATAGTGGCTGTTGACCCAATCTGTGGCATTGCCCCATATCTCTCCAACGAGATACGCATCGGGTTTGATAGATTTTACTTTATCACGGAAAAGCTCCCAGAACCAGAACGGGACTTCGTTTGGAACATCAAGTCGGAAACCGTCGCAATCCATGTCTTTGATCCAATAATCTGCGACATCGAGAACGTAATTTACTACATCCCAGTTGGGATCAGCATCATCTATATTTTTAATACTATTTTCAGCAGGATTAGGAAGTGTCAGGTCCCAGTTGAGGTCCGGCATCTCACCCACTCCCCACCAGCATTCATAATAATCTGAAGGTTTGAAATTTGCAGGGACCGGATCAGGAAGGGGCCACTTCTTTATTTCATACCAGTGCCAGTAGGGTGAATCGGGACCTTTTTCAAGGGCATCCTGAAATGCCCAGAACGTTTCGCCTGTATGATTAAAGGCACAGTCGATGATCACATGAATGCCATGTTCGTGTGCTTGCTTGACAAATTTTTTAAACTCTTCCGGAGTTCCGAAATGAGGGTCGAGTTTCATATAATCGACGGCATCATATTTATGATTGGATTTTGCTTCGAAGAGCGGGTTAAAATATATTATAGTGATACCTAGATCTTCAAGGTAACCAAGCTTTTGACGCACACCTTCGATGTCGCCGCCATAGAATGACCACCAGTCCGGCTTGCCGTCATGTCTGTACGGATTGCTTTTTAAGCTGGAAATATCATACCAATCATCCACAAGGTGGAAGTATTGCTTGTCCGGAGGTAATTTCTTTCCGGGGGCAGGGGGTTCATTCACGCCTTTATAATACCATTCTGTAAAATCCTGGTCATTTGCTTTGTCGCCATTGTAGAACCTGTCACAGAATATCTGGTATATCACTCCGTTCTTTACCCAGTCCGGTGTAAAGAAAGGTTCTACAGCTTCCTTTGAATAATGAAATACCATATCTTCATCAAAGTTCTCGGTCAAAGCGCCGTTAAGAAGATAGAATTCCTTGCCTCCATCAACATAAATGAAGTAGTAATCAAACTCATCATCGGGTGAATCAATTGCAATTATTTTATGATAATAATCAAAAGTGTCATCCGCATCCACGAAATCCATCTCTATCTTTTCGCCATCTTTGAAAAGATAGATATTTTCGAGGTCATTCCTGTGAGCACGAGCTTTAAATTCGATCTTCGTATCAGATAGTGGGTTGATCGTTTCCAGTGACTGATCGGTCGGGATTCCATACGTCATAACGTTTCCATCGCTCATTTCGATCTGAACCTTGGGATAGCGTTCGTCCACATCGATTATTGAGTTCTGACCCCCGAATCCGTCATCACCAAAACGGGATACACTCATATCAGTGACCCAGTCTGTTCCGTTCACGACAAACTTATATTGGTATTCTCCACCTTTGAGAAGGAGTGTCGTACCGTAAACACCATCTTCTTCTTCCATCTTGTTGGCTTTTGCATTCCAGCCGTTAAAAGAACCTGCCAGGTACACATCAATCACGCCTTCATTTTCTGGTCTGTATGAGAACTCTACTTTATGGAGAGCTTCGATATCATCTTTTTTACCCACGAACACCACGGAATTTTGTCCGCCAAATCCGTCGCCGATAAATTCTGATGCATTCTCATCGGTCACCCAGTTGCCATCTACAACATATTTATAGGTGAATTTACCTTTGGGAAGTTGAACTGTTGTTTTGTATATTCCGTTATCTTCTTTAAGTTGTATATCCTTGTCTGACCAGTTATTAAATTCACCAGCCAGGTATACATCGTGTTTGCCACCGGTTAGAGGTTGATATTCAAAAGTGACTGGGAAAACACCACTTTGTGGTGTTATTTCTTCTTGAACAAAAGTTGTCATTGGTTTCTCTCCAATAGTTATTACTGAATTTTGCCCACCGAATCCGTCATCGGCAGTTGTGGGATTGTTGGGATCAGGTTTCCATTCCGACCCGTTTACAACGAATTTATATTGATATGAACCCGGTTCAAGATCAAGGGTAATTGTCCATAGGTCATCCTTATTTACCAATGCGTTTGCACCGGGATCCCAGGAATTAAAATCGCCAGCGATCGTAATTGATTCTGCATCGGGTGCTTCAAATGTGAAGGTTACAACGCCTTCTTGAGTTGCTGCTGTTTGAGCAGCCGGTTGTGATTGTTCTTCGAACTCACCGAATCCCATTGTTGCACATCCAGCGATGAGCAAAGGAATGATGAGGATAAGAAATGCATAGCGTTTCATGTATGTTCCTCCATGTATATTATTTTATACTACAATTTAAAACGGCTGTATGTGAGTTTAATAATATTTTCATTCTTGTAACAACCCTAAATATTAATAAATTTCAAATCACCAATAGGTAAATTTTATTAAAAAATAACACATAATTAAATGTCAATATAAAACATAAATTTCGTGAATTTTTATATAAAAAGTATTTATAAGATAAAATTACTTATAACATTACCGATTCCTTACAAAAGAAACAATAAAAAAGTGTAGATAAAAAGACTATTTATTACATATACACTACCTTACTTTAGTGAAGTATTAACATCTTTTTTATAATAGAGTTACTATCTGCTTTGAGTTTATAGAAGTAAATACCATTTGCAAGCATTTTTCCATTGTCGTCTTTACAGTCCCAAGTAATTTTGTTATTTGTTTCTTTTTTTAAAGTATCAGATTTGAATGTTTTTACTAATTGTCCCCTTATGTTGTAAATTTTTAGTTCAGCGTTCTTAGTATTTACAGGGATAGAAAAAGAAAGAGTAGTGTATAAAGATACGGGATTGGGATAGTTTGGATACAACATAAATTCTTCTTGTTGAGTTCCCGTTCCAGGTGATTCTGTAATAAATTTATACAATAGATTATCAAACAGTTTTTGGGAAATATATTTATATTCATTAAAGGAGCACGGCATAAAAGTACATTTTCCCAGCGTAGTTTTTTCCTCTTCATCTAATTTAATATAGCAGTATCCTTCATGTATGAGCGCAAGGACGGAATCTTCCACCGAGGGTGGATCTGCAATAATATCCTCAAGTCTATCAATAGAAGTAAGATAATCTTTTTCACACATGTAGGCAGATGTTATGATTTTGTTTTTTATTCTTTCAAGATTGGGGTAAGAAACATCGTCAATTGATTCGGCATATACTCGTAGTCCCACATAGTCATTTCCACTGAAATTCTCAAGATACAATAGCCATTGCAGTGCATTTATCGCAGTGTCCGTAGTAGGATAACCATCTACTATCTCCATCATCGTGGTTTTTGCAGATTCATATTCCTCCTCGGATATATCCACAACCGCAGAGGTATAGAGGATTTTTTCCTCAGACTTTTCACCGTCGAAGATATAGTAGTCGAAGGAGGGACTGAAGCGTGTATGATCACCGATGTCAATGTCATTTCCTCTACAATCACTTCCTTGTACGGTAGTAGCAAGTAAATAATGATCCGTGCCACCATTGTCCTGGCTATGGACAGTATTCCCTCCATAGGAAACCATATCTGGCCACTGGTATAAGCCGATAATTTCCATGCCACCGTTATTCGCAATCGTATTTTCTGCAAGAACCGGAGTGCCTTCGGCACCGTAAGAGACAAAACCATGTGAAGAATTATTGGTAATGGTGTTATAGAAGCAATAGATAGGAACATCAATAAACTGAACACCCCAGCCATCGTTTGAGGTTATTGTATTGTTCTCGAGAATGAGGGAATTGTCTGAGGGAAGATAGGCATAGATACCTTTACCCAAATTGTTTTGTATGGTATTATCAAAAAATTCAATCCATGACTCGCAACAATAGATCGGACACGCACTAATATACTCTATAATAGAACTTTCAACAAAAAGACATGAATTATTGTTTACTGATATCTGACCGCAATTTGAATAGGTTACATGATTTAATCCGAGATAAGAATTATTCAATTGTATATGATGAATTCCTGATACATTGCCATAATCTATATAAGAATCACGGAAGTTATAATTGTTTATTTCGATTCCGTCCCAACCACCATCACCCACGGCTGCAATTGTAACGGGATTATCCCATTACGTGGAAAATTCCGTAATTAATGATGATTCTATCACCGGGTATGCAAGTACTTTTTGCCATATTTTGATTATTCTCAAATGCATCTTCCCAAGTTTCATACTTCTTTCCTGTTTTTGGATCTTCATATATTGTATGATCTGTGCCATATAAATATGAACCTGGTTTAAGTTCAAATAGAGAACCCGATTCAACACTTATAAGACTACCGCCTGAAAGTATTATGGTGTCGTGATTAATCATTTCAGAATAATTCTTCAGATATAAATTTGCTCCATCAATGGTAATATTGCCACTCTTTAACGTTAAAGTACATCCTTCAACATTATAGACTTCTGAATTTTCAGCAATAGTGAGCGTTGCTCCGTTGGAGATGGTTACATCACCCGTTAGTTCAATATATCCTTCCCATGTTTCATTGCTGTTAATCTCACCGTAAACTTCTTGATACTCTGCAGGTACTCCTCTACCAGACAAACGCATGGCAACTTCGGGAAAAAATTGGTCGGAATTACAAATAAAAAGTGTATCATTGTACTCTTCAAATAAAGCAACGGGTATAAAATCCACAAAGATAAAAACAGAGTCATTAGGAGAAATAACGGTTGATTCACACAGCACGTCGAAACCTTCGGGTATTATAAAGGTGTCATAATAGAGTGTTACGTTACTTGCTCCTAAATTCTTAACTACTATCGTATCCCGTGTTGTATCTCCCTGCAGGATATCTCCAAAGCCAATCTCAGTGTTTTCAATATATATTCCCGACTCATACGTTTCATAAGCACCCATGTCTATTGTGTCAAGCACTGTCCTACAGTTTCCGTCCATATCTGTTGCTGGATAAAGTGCTATTATTAAACTGTCAGTTTCGCTTGCAGGGAAAAGCCCTTTATTAATTAAGGGTGAATCTGCAAGGAGATGAAAATCTTGGTTGTCTGGATCAACAAAACCAATATCTTCAGGGTCAATATCGTCTTTGGTTAAATTGGCATCATAATATGCAGGGCTTTCGCAAGGTAGCGCTCTTATATAGTTATTGAAAAAGTAAACATCGGATGATTCAATATAAAATTCGTCACCTGGATAGTAAGTGTCCTTAGCCAACCCTATATTTTCCCAGAAAATATTATTGTAATAGAAGCCATCGCAGTTGTAATTGCAAACAGCTCCTCCGCCATTGTGTTCTCCGTTACCATATATATTTTCCGCAAAGGTATTATTAATGACCTTTAGGTCTTTGCCGTTGTGGTAATCTATATGGATAGCACCTCCTTCGAAATCTGCAGAATTGGCACTGAAGAGATTTCCAATAATGTTTGTCTCGTTTTCATGTATAGGTGACTGGTCGAAACATAGTGCTCCTCCAGAACCATTAGTATGGTTATTATAGAAAATAGAATTCTCTATTGTGATATTCGATAAGCATACATATATCGCTCCCCCGCAAGTAAACGATGAGTTAGAATGAAATTGACAGTTATTAATATCAATTTTGTTATAATGATCGACCATCATTGTTCCGACATACGTTCCGGGTCCAACATCGACATATTCTATCGTACAATGCTCCAATATAGAAGTTCCAGTAGAATCTAAGGAGGTTCCTTTAAATTCAATACCTCCCCATCCTTCTCCTGCATCTTTTTCTGTAAACACAACGGGCTCATTTGCAGTGCCCTGAGCTATTAATGAACCATTGATGATCAATCTTGTATTTCCATCAAACCTTACAGTAACACCTTTATCAATTACTAAACCGGAGTATCTTGGAATAACCACATTATCAACAAGTGTCGTGTCTTGTCTCCAATGGTATGTCACAAACCATTCTGCTACATCATCCCTTGATACGGTTCTTTTTCCTCCGTAGTCATAGCGCTTTTTTGCTGGAATATAAGAGTCGTTTTTCGGATGAAAAGGCCAGCTACAATTTGTCATAAAGTCTGGCCGTTCCTCATAATAATAAGAAATATCGTCATCCCATAAATCCGGATATTCCTTTTCTTTATTATCTGACCATATTCTTGTATAAAGGCTACCCCAGATGTTTGCTTTCTTAAAGATAGTATTTTTTTCAAAACCTGGACGTGTCTCCATCCTTCTTGGATGACCCATAAAATTAGAACGAAACCAATGGGTACATTTTACATAGTTGTTCACAATAGTCTGATGTTTATTATGCTTTTCATGTAACAAGTGTTCCCACCATCTGTTTTCAAACCATATCCCATGTTCGTAACCCTTATTCCTGAAAAAGGTGTTATACCTTCCATTACTCCCCCAAACATCATCAGCTTTCATCATATAAACAATATTTCCCTCGAATAAGTTATATTTAGGTTTACGCTCTGAGGATCCTTCGTCGCCGCTGTTTCCATGAAGACATATATCTGCACTAAAATTTGAACCCCAAATCGAGTTATCGGTCTGCCTTGCTTCTGTCGAATAATTATAACCAAACACATTATTGAAGGTTTCAGCAGCCAATACCATTGAATGCCTACATTTACTGAAAATATTATTTTCAACAAGACAGTAACTGGAAGTACCCACAGAAATCCCATACCCAAAACCTCCTTCACAGACTTGTTGAGGATGATGAAGATAACATCCTCTTACCTCAATATGTTCACTGTTATGGATACCTATTGCGCTACCAAATGCCCTACTACTTTCCACTCCGATTACCCAACAATTATTGGAATTCTTAACCTCTATCGTTGTACCGCGAACTTCATCGGAATCATCATCCCTTATTATGTCCAGATCCTCAATACCAACATTATTTCTACCGTTAATCTCAATACAATTATCTTTTTCATTATCACCCAGATCAAATTTTAGTTCTGATAAATTCGACTCGGAATCCTTTGCAGTTACTCCCTTGAGGATGATATTATTATGTCTATCCTCGGTTAAATCAATTGTCCCTGCAAGTCTATAAATACCTGGGGGGAAACAAATTTCAGAGATTATTAAAGAGTCTGTAGCAGCAATAGCACGTCTTATTGCGTCGGTATCATCAGTAACACCATCCCCCACTGCATTATATGGAGATTGGGTTACATCAATGGTTTCTGCTGCGTAAGGGATATCACCCTCATATCCGGCGAGAGTCCATGATAATGTTACTCCGTCGTTTTCATAGGGTAAACGTTCGTCTGGTATTATCGTACCTAACTGTCCATACAGAGGTGCAGCAAAAAATACTGCAATGAGTAGAATACTGTAAAATAGATTTTTTTTCATGATGATCTCCTTTCCTTTTTAATATATGATTCCTTTATTTTTTATTTCTCTTTCACCTGCAAATACGATCTTATACTCATCTCCAAAAGGATCCCAAGAAAAATGGGGTCTGTTTCCGTATCTTAATTGTTTTTTCTCAGAACCATCACTATTCATAACATTAACATATGCCT
>CAYUTH010000029.1:0-16224 GCA_964447485.1 uncultured Candidatus Cloacimonadota bacterium
GTGAAACTTTTTGTGGTATACACGATTCTATCATAATAAATCTTGCCAGAAAACACTTGTATTTCCTTTGTGACCTCACATAAAAAGCATTGGTTGAAAATTAAAATTTGTGCAGGATGAACCTGCACCTACCCTTTAGCTGGGGGTAGAGACGGGTTTATCCCGTCAATGGCTAAATTATAAAGAAATATGGAATACACTTTTCTTACGTTATGGCTGAAGCAAAATAAAACAAACCTGATCGACAGGACGGTGAGGGAAGTATATTATCATAATTCGACCTATATTTTTGATCTTTCTTCATCACATTTTATTATTTCCATTAATGGGCAAAATCCGCTTTGTTTTATGTCTGAAGACATGATATTCAACGAGAATACTGATAATCCCCTTTCGCTATTGCTCAAACAGCATCTTACGAAGAGTGTAATCAAAAACGCTTCAATAAGAGAAAACGATAGAGTGCTTATTCTTACTTTTGAGAGAGAGTCCTTTTATGGAGAAACATCAACCTACAAGCTTTTCATCGAGTTGATCCAGAGGTATGAGAACCTGATACTGACCCGGATGGAAAAAGAGAAAGATGTTATTTTGGATTGCCATCGTCGAATACATATTTCCGATAGTAAGTTTCGGCAATTGTATCCGGGAATTTCCTACAATTTTCCACCAGCAATTATAAATCCCTATATTTTTTCTGTGAACAAATCCCAATTCGAAAGTTTATTTCCTGATGTGCTTCCTGGATCGTGGAAGGAATTTGTCACTCATTTCAGCAATTGTCCGAAATTCTTAAAAGATATTTTCATGCCCGGCATGAAAACCGAGAAAATGTGGGAATTCCTGAATATAATCCGCACAACCTGTGAAAAATGGTCGGATAAAAATTCTGTGTTTTATGAATCGAGGAATAAATATCTTAATCTTTTCAATGTTGCTGATTGCCTTGAAATGAAGACAGTGAATGATGCCTTTGCTTACATGTACGAGCATGAGATAGTGCAAAATAGGTTCCACCAAATAAAGGAAAATGCAATACGTTCTCACGCCCCGAAAAAGAAGAAATTGCTTCGAACCCTCACACAACAGAGAAAAGATCTCGATGAATTGAAAGATGCAGATCACTGGCAGAAAATGGGTGAGCTTTTAAAAATAAATCTTCATAAGATCAAACAGGGGATGACTGAAGTAGTAGTTGCGGATTATTTTGCGGAGGGGAGTCCCGCAATTGTGATTTCCCTAAAAACTGAATGGACTCCGCAGCAAAACATGGCGCATTATTTCAAGAAGTATAAAAAAACACGCTCCGGCAAGGAAAAGCTTATTAAGAATATTGCAACTCATGAAAAGAATCTCAATGAACTTGAAAAACAAATTGCAGAGATCGAAGAGTGCCAGAGTATAGAAATTCTTGAGCACATGCTGAAGGATCAAAAATCAATTTCAAAAACTCGGAAGAATACAACCCCTTTCAGGAAATTTACACTTTCTGTGGAAGGCAGACAGTGGGATATTTTTGTGGGGCGTTCCAGCAAAGAGAATGATGAACTTACCCTTCATTTTGCTAAACCCAATGACTGGTTCTTTCATACAAGAATTTATCACGGCTCGCATATAATTGTAAAGAATCCGACCAAACACGAGCACCTCCCGGAACACATCAGAGAAGTTGCCGCAGGTATTGCAGCGTATTACAGCAAAGCAAAACACTCAATAAAAGTACCTGTGGACTTTACGCTTGTGCGATATGTAACAAAGCCCAGGAAAAGTGCTCCCGGGCTTGTTGTATATAAAATTCACAAAACAGTGTTCGTGGACCCGATCGATCCAAGAACTCTGAAGTTATGACCTAATCTTCTCCATCGGTATCTTCAGAAATATCATGAAAAGTAAGGAGTGGCTGTCCCGTGTGATAAAATAATTTTTTTGCCATATTGGGATGGAATAAATGTGAGAGCAAACCGCGCTTATGATGAAGCAGGGCAACCAAATCGATATCTTTTTCCGAGACGTATTCCTCGACTGCTTTGAGCACATCCTTATCCTGGGCGACTTCAAAGAACATAATGCCTTTTTTAAACTCATCTTCAAAATGTTCCTTTAGATAGTCCATGAGCATGTTGTCGATGAGATCCTTTTTTGAATGCTCCACATGCAGGCAATGGATCTTCACCTTGAAGGGATCGAGTATTATTATGAGATTTTCAACAGCAGTTATATCCGATTCGTCAAAGTCTGTGATGTATAAAACATTACGAATTTTCTGATATTCCGTATTCTCAGGTATTGTGAGCACCGGGATTGTTGCGTGTTCAAGGACCTTAAGCGCAATGCTTCCCAAGATTCTGCCGGATTTATGCCCCTGCCCGGTAGAGCTCATGATGACCATATCCGGGTTGTATGAGTCGCAGAGATCAATGATCTCATATTCTACCATACCATTCGTAACTTTTGTTTTGAGTTGAATTGTCTTTATATTTTCATCATTAAGCTTTTTTTCAAGCTTATCTTTCAGACGTTTCATGCCTGCTTTTGCAGCTCTTTCAATGCTATCCATAATTTCAGGAGTGACAAGTGTCGAGCTGTCCACCACGTCATCGGTCATATCTGCTGTGGCGATAGGGTACATATACGCATGGAAAAGAACGATCTCCGTCTCTTCTTTTTCTGCAAAATGAATCACATAATTACATGCGCATTCTGTATTTTCGGAAAAATCTACAGGTACAAGTATTTTTTTCATCAGAACCTCTTAGATTATTTATTTCTTCAGGTTTTTAAAAGGCAAATATGTCATGAAATCAGCATGATGTATGATGAGTCCCTCTGTCGTCCTCGTAAAGGAGTCACCTTCTTTGGAATGAACTGCAATCACGTGGCAAACTTCATCAGGTACATCACACGCCTGAGCAAGCGACACTCCAGTAAAAGCATGACGAAGAAGCTGCCCTGATTTACTGAATTTTATCGTATCGTCGTCTTTTTCATATTCGAGGAGTTTGCCGACATCAGCGAGTATCGCACCTGCGACTACCACATCGAGGTCGATGGGAAGTTCATCACCAAAGAATTTCTGCATGATCTTTGCAGATTCATATGCGACATGCACAACTGCGCGCTTATGCGCCATAAAACTCACTTGGCAGTTTTCAACCAATAGTGTAAATGGTATCCTTTGAAGATCTTCCGGTGTGAGAACACTTTTCTTAAATGCCAGTTCCCAGGTTGCAGCGGTTTTCTCGCGCAGGTCTTCATTTTTTATCCAGTCGAGTTCTGGCCAGAGTTCTTTAATTTCATTTTTCATTTTTCTTAACCTTAAGCTTGGTCTCTATTAAAGTTTTATGGGGTAAGCGGAGAAGGTTTGCGATCTTATGTGCAAGATAATCCTCGTAGGTGTCGAGTATCTCATCTGAATAGATTATTTTCCAGAGATTTTCGAGGATTTTGATCTTGTCCTCATCGGAGAAATTTTTGTTTATTAGATTCGTAAATTGCCAAAGATCAATGCTTTCATCTAGTTTATGTTCTGTTTTTTTCATGAGAGCAAGAACTTCTTCTTCAGAAAGGGAGAACTCATTTTTAAGGATTTCCACGATCATGTTGCGCTCTTCCTTAGAAAAATGTTCATCGCTATTTGCAATTTCCAGAAAGAGTGCACAGGTAGCGATCTGGATCATTTTTTCCGGAGATTCTTTATCAGCAACTTCTTCAGTATCCGGAGTCCGAAAATAATTCTTCAAATTAAACATATCACTTCTTTAAAGACGCCATTCGTTCTGTAAAGATTTTGTTTGTCGGATCGATCTTTCCGGCATTTCCATATGCTTCTCTTGCTCGTTCCAAATTGTCCTGTGCTTTAAAGATATCACCAAGAAGAATATACTGATCAAAACTAAAACCATTCAGATTGATTGCCTGATTTAACGCATCACCGGCTTCAGTATATCTCTGGAGATTATAAAGTGCTTTTGCTTTCAGATAATAGAAAAACCAGATAGGATTTGATTCTAGTGCGTTATTCGCCTGCTCAAGTGCTTTTTCATAATTCTCATCCCCAATAAGAAAATCAATGGTGTATTTCATAGGAGAGATATAGGTTGGAGAAATTGCAAGTGCCCGATCAAAATAGATTTCGGCAGTATATTTTTCATCTTTTTGGTGATAGATGCGACCCAGATAGAATTGCGGAGGCGCATAATTGCTTGCAAGCATGGATGCTTTTGTAAACTGCTGTTCTGCTTCAGAGATGTTCCCCTCATTTTCGAGCATCAAACCTTTATTGATCGCTTCTATGACAATGCCGGAAACCTTATTTTCTGTTGCGAGATAGGAGAGGTATTGGAGTTCGAGAAGCCCGAGTAGTTTCTCATCAGTACACTTTATGAAGGCATCGGCGATTTTCTGTGCAAAACCCTCGATAGATTTTGAGCCAAGTGCATTGAATGCTCCTATGATTTCATAATAGGGCTGTTTTTCGATCATGACCTGGTTTTCAAGATTGGTCATTGCACTATCATTGAACACGAAATGATCTCTTTCAATGATGATATTGATAAGATTGATCCCGGCAAGAAAATCCTCGAGCCATTCGAGGAGTGCAAGCCGATCTCTTTGTTCAGGGAAAAAGTCCACAGAATGAGGATTTATCATATGAAGACTATCGAGCGCGTGTATACTGTCTGTATAACAAAGCATTCTGCAGAGCAGATCGATGTAAAATGCAAAACGGTTATCGGAGTAGTGCCCATTATTAAAAATTGAAAGTTTCTGGAGTTTGAACTCTTCGGTATATTTTTGCAGCATAGTATTGGACTCGATGACAAGTTGAGAGAGTTTATCTTTAAGGGTGCTACTTTCATTCGTCTGTACATAATCAAAATAAATCAGAAAACTATCCTGCGCCGCAGTAGTTTCTTCACATATCACATTCAGTTTTTCTAGATTTTCTTGAGTAAGTGATCTCATGAATTCCAGTTTCAATAAATTGAAGGCAGATTGGTTCGAATCGATCGTAATTTTCACATCATTCTTGAGTAATTGCATTACCAGTCGATAAAAGGAGAGTCCTTCAACTTCAGGTTTGTTGCCCAGAAAACATTTCAACACGGCAAAGGATTCGAGGTACTTTTTCTGGTCAGCCAGCTCAGCGCCCAGGGTATAGCATTGTCCGTATTCTTCATAATCAGGCCAGAATTTTTCCGGGAGTGTAAGAGATTGAGAAATCCCGAGTTCATTTGAGAATGAAAAAGGCATCGCGAGTACAAATTCATTTCGTGGAAATGCTGCGATAACCTCCGTAAGTTTGTTGTCTGCATTATATTTCGGGATGATGTTCAAAGGCTGGATGATTTTCCCATTTTGTGTGATATGGATAGCAGCAATATCGTTATCGAGTTCTTTCTCTTTAAAATCCCATGTGCCCATTGGGAGATAGCAGAAGTAAAGCGTATCGACATTTTGAAATGCTTCTACAGTGAGTGATTCCATGCCCTCAATATCGCAGAGATGAATTGAGATGATCTTTTCTTTGGAAAAGGTTTTCTTATCTTTGTACAGGAGATTTGTTCCCTGAGCAAAAAGAGCACAGGTACAAAAAACGAAAATAAAAATCAAAGCTAATATTTTTTTCATAGAACCCCCAGGTTGGATGAATATGAAAGCTTTATTTTGTCCAAATAGATGTCAATTTTTATTTTTCCTTATCGATCAATGTTTCCACATATTCTGCGATTGCCAGACAGCATGTCAGTCCGGGTGATTCGATGCCGACAAGGTTTATGAAATTTGGAAATCCTTTATCCTTCTCGTTGATGATAACAAAATCCCTGAAACCTTCACCTTTTTTTTGTAACTTAGGACGAATTCCCGAGTCATCCTGCCACATCTCATCAAACTCGATATCGAGATATTCGGATACGGATTCGTGGAATTGTTTATGATATGTTTCATCCACGCTGTAGTCCAGCTTATCAATATAATATGCATTTGGACCGAATGAGAGCTCGCCATTAAGGTTAATCCTGATATGAATTCCCAATGACATTCCGGTCGGATCGGGAACAGGATATACGAGATGTTCAATATTTTTATACTTTGTTGTTTTGTAATATTCTCCCTTGCAGAGATGGATGGTGTAGTTGTGTTCTTCCGGGGGAATGCCCACCATTTCTGCTACTTTATCAGCCCATAGTCCAGCGGAATTGATCACAATTGGGGATTTTACTTTGAAACCGTCATTGAAAGTGACAATATACCCGTCATCAGCTTTTTCTATACCCACAACTTCAGTATTGTATGATATCATCGCACCGTTATCCTCAGCAAGAAAATCGAGTTTTTTCATCACAGCATGCGTGTCCATGATACCTGTTGAGGGAACCCAGAGTGCGCTCTTTGTTTTAAAGAGAGGTTCCAGTTCTTTTACTTTTTCTTCGGAAAGAATTTCTAATCCCTTCACACCGTTTTTTGTGCCGTTGTCAAGGAGTTCTTTGAGTATTGGAATTTCTTCATCTTTGGTTGCGATAACGAGTTTTCCGCAATTTTTATAGTTTATCTCATACTCTTTCAGAAATGCATACAGCATATCTAAACCTTTCACACAGAGTCTGGCTTTCAGGGAATTTTGCGGATAGTACATTCCGGAATGCATAACTTCGCTGTTCCTGCTGGAAGTATGCCTTCCAAAGGATTGTTCCTTTTCTGCCACAATAACGCAATCAAATTTTTGGGAGAGGTGCTCTGCAATTGCCAGTCCGACAATACCTGCTCCAATTATGAGTACTTCAACTTCTTCCATCGTGCTCCTCAAGGATACTGAATTTGTTTTCCTTTGAGCGTCCAGCCCGTTGCGTCAATAATTTCAATATCAACAAAAGTGCCGATAAGTTTTTTATCACCGGGGAAAACTGCAATTTTGTTATCTCTCGTTCTGCCCGAGAGTTCCTTATTGCTTTTTTTACTGGTCTGCTCTACGTACACCTGCATGTGTCTTCCTATTTGTTCCTGATACTTTTCGTAGGTGATGCGTTCCTGCTGATCAATAAGTTTTTGCAGGCGTTCAAGGCGAATTTCTTCAGGGATTTGATTTTGATATTCTGCCGCATTGGTTCCTTCACGCGGAGAATATTTGAACATGAATGCATAGTCGAAACGGATTTCTTTCATGAGGTTGTGGGTTTCGAGGAAATCCTCCTCGTCTTCTCCCGGAAATCCAACCATCACATCGGTTGTTATTGCTATTCTGGGCATTGCAATTCGCAATTTATGGATGATGCTTCGATATTTTTCTGATGTATAATTTCTGTTCATCTTTTCAAGAATTCTATCTGATCCCGACTGCATAGGCAGGTGAAGATGTTCGCACAGCTTTTGCTCTTCTGCCATGACTATAATGACTTCATCAGACAGGTCTTTTGGGTGCGAGGTGACAAAGCGCAGGCGTTCAATGGAGCCAACATGAGCGGCATCCTTTAAAAGTTCCGGGAAAGTATAATCTCCATCATTATAGGAGTTTACATTTTGTCCCAGTAGTGTTACATCCTTGAATCCATCATTTCCCGCTTTCTCAATTTCCAGAAGAATTTCTTTGTGATCTCTTGAGCGTTCTCTACCTCGCACATAGGGGACAATACAGTAAGAGCAAAAATTATCACATCCCCGCATGATCGTGACAAAGGCATTCACGCCTTTATTTCTTACAGGATAGATATTCTCATAATTTTCAATATTGTCTTGAACATCGGCAAATAAGTGCTCTTTACTTTTCATGCAAGACGAGATAATATCAGGAAGGTGCCTATACTGGTCTGTTCCGACAACGAAATCCAGACTCTTTATCTCGTCGAGAAGTTTATTCCCTTTTCGCTGTGCCACACATCCGATCAGCCCGATAAGCATATTCGGATTATTTTCTTTCCTTGTTGCTTCGGCAGTGATCCTTCCCAGTACTCTGTCCTCAGCATGCTGCCGTACGGTGCAGCTATTGAAAATGAGAATATCTGCCGAGTCAATGCTCTCTGCTTTTTGATAACCTGCGCCAGTAAGAATGCCTGCAACGAGTTCACTGTCCGCCACATTCATCTGGCAGCCGTAGGTTTTGATGTAGAATGTATGAGGTTTCATGTAATTGATTATTTTTCTATGAAATAAAATCAACAGTAATCAATTGAAGTTTATTTATATTAAAAGGTATTACATCCTCGCTTTCACGCAAACCCTTATCCTTGCAATATTCATCAAGATTATCAATTAATAATTTCCAATCGCCAGACTGTTTATAAGATTTCCACATTTTACGCATTTCGGACAGTCTCTTTTTTGTATATTTTAATAGAGATAATTTTCTTAAAACATGATCCCAAAGGATTGAATATTTTGTGTCATCTGGAAAATCATATAAATAGTCAAAAATTTGAAGCTCGATTTCTTGTGTTAATGTAATGATAAATTTACTTCCCCGATTTTTTGAGAGCTCCTTGAAAGCAGTGTCTTGATTTTTACTTTGCTCATACTCCTTATAGACTTCTTCAATGTTTTGAAGAACTATCTTATTTATTTCATTTTTGAATTCGAAATTTTCTAAATCCCCTGTATAGCTTGGGTCATAGATTGCATTTTCTGGATAATTTAGTATCTTTAAAAGCTCGTATATATCTTCGATTGAACTTACATTCTCTAGAAATTCTCCAATCTGGGCTCTTCTGCTTCCATTTCTCATAAGCTTCCTAGCTTTTATTTTTATTTATTGATTATCATATATTATTTTTCACGTTATTTCTTATAAATGGAAATATCATAAAATTTTATACAACAAATTTTTTTGTTCACAGTTCAAAATTATAAAGGAATAAATGTACAAATTCCGAGGAGTATATTTAATCATTTTTTTTAATAATATTTCTGATATTTGTTATATCTTCATCAGTAATACGATATATTATTGATTTGCACTTCACAAAAAATTTTGGTATTATATTAACAACTTTAATATAAAATTCTTGGTTAATTTGTGGATTAGTATAGTATTGATTTTCGATTCGTTGCTCCATTGCCTGTTCTAAAAAATTTAGTTCCTCATCCGTAAAGTAATCGGTAAGATATGACTGGGCAAATAGTATCGTACATTTATGAATTTCGGATTTAATACCAATTCTTTGTAAAATTGAATATAAGGAAAAATACATCGCATAATAGGCAGTGGATATTTTCCAACCCTTATTGCTGATTTCACTCATTGTTTCGATAGCTTCTTCAGATTTTTTTAGATATGCTTGGGCAAGATTTGTATTTGGCTCAATAAGTTTTAATCCTCTTTTTTGTTTAAAACACCAATGTAATATACTCATAAAATCCTCATAATGAATTGATCCGGTTGAGTAATTATGATATGATTTTGAATAACTTCCTTTAGTAAATGATCTTTAAATATATCCTTATCAAAAAGTTTATATGAATAATGAAATATGTTTATTGAGATATTATATATTTTCGAAATTTTTTGTAATTCAGATCTATTGCATTCACCAACTATGCAGATGTCTAAATCCGATTCTTCATCTGCATTTCCCTTAACATAACTACCAAATAAGATACCTATACCATCAATAAAAGGAGTGATCTTCTCAACTATTTGGGCAATTAGAGAGTTTTTTTGCAAAAATAAAATTTTTTTATATTGCTCAGTAAGAGTAAAGTAGTCCCGCGCTATTTGATTCTTTTGCGTTCTGAAAACTCGTATGTTACCTTTAATATTTGATGTTAATATCCCCTTTCGTTCCAGTCCATCAAGAATTCTCTTTGCAGTACGAACACCAATATTGAGATTGTTGTAAACTTCGCGTATATAGTACTCTTTGGAATACCCATTTGTAAATAGCATTAGAACCATTAAATGATTCTCGGTAATATTTAATTTCTTATCCGTTTCCATAATGAAACAAATGTGTCAAATATGAAACAATCTGTCAATTATTTCTATACTCAATCTTCTTCAGACCGATTCCCTTGAAATAGTGTTTCAAAATGTCCTCATAGGTATAGCCCTGCTTCGCCATGTTTATAGCGCCCATCTGGCACATTCCCACACCGTGTCCGCTTCCCCTGCCGATTATTGTGATATACCGTGAATCCTTTGTAATATAGAAAAGTGAGGAACGCAAACCGCCAAGTGTCTGCCTGATGAGGAGTTCGTTTTCGAGCAGCAGATCTCCTTGAGAGCCCTTGAGCTTCATTTTAATAATGCGACCGGATTCTCCCCGCTCGAGTACATCATAACCGGTAAAGGAACCAAATTTAGCTTTATTATTCATCATTTTCTGGAATTCATCGAGTGTAAATTTCTTTTCCCATGTATACGTGTTCTTCACCCATCCTTTTTCATCCTGCGTGTTACAGAAGACGGGCTGTGGGTCTTTGATCCATTTTTCTGCATAATAATTCTCTGTCAGATTAGATGAATTTGAACCTTTTCCATCATAGATGCTTGTGAGATAGGGAACTTCTTTTCCGCCCCAGGCATTTGAGCACGTTTCGGTTTTGCCACCGCAGCTTGTTGAATACACTGCATTGATGATCTTTCCCTTATATACTCCAACGATACCGCGTGTATTCTCTACAGCGCTTTCTGTCACTGCATTTATATCAGTAATGCCTGAAAAAACCTGGCAATGCACACTGGCACACAGGTCAAAGCCATCGTCTTTATGAACGCCGGTGAGTACCTTAAAAAGCGCTTCTGAGCGTGCTGCGATTGCCTGTGCTTTCATTGCTTCCATCGGGGAATCCGTGCCTATTTCATTTGGAATGACACCTGCAACATAATTTTCAAAATCCGAATGAGCGATCAGGTTCATCTTACCGATTTGATTGATTATAACCCGCAGATCAGATTCGTATTCTCGTGTGACAAATTCCTGCGGATTCCAAAAATTCGATCTCGGCACATTCTCCACGGTGATGGGAGCTGAGCTTTCTATGAGGATCGGTGCATGCAAGTAGTAGTCCTTCTGCTGCCCGACATCATAGATCAAAAGGTCGCTGTAGGAATATTCGTATTCTTCTTCGATCCAGGAATCGATCTCCGCATTGAGCTTTGCTTCTTCATAGGATGAAAAAGTGTTATTCAAATACACTGCAAATTCCGTTTCTATTGAGAAGTTCTTTCCATCAAAGGATATTACAGGAATTTCCTGCACATAACATTCCGGGAACGTGACAATAAATGCATCTGCTTTTTTCTGTGTTGCAAATTTTTTAATACCAATTCTCCAGTAAGGAATAATCTCGATCCCATCGGGGATCTGTATGGAGAGTGACGTGTTCGAGAATTCGAGCTGGAATGGTGAATCCTCTTCGGTTATAATAATCGTACCCGCGGACGAAAGCTCTATGGTGTGAGCATTCGGCACGATCTCGACATCGACATACAGCACATCATCTCTGATCTCAGCAGCATGGAGCACTGAAACGGAGAAAAAGATTATAACGATAAGCCGAATAAATTTCACAGTACTTCACTTCCTTCAGGAACTTCTTTTTCGGGTATGACAACTGCGATGCCGTCTTTGGAATTTGCAGCAAGGATCATGCCGTTGGATTCCAAGCCCATGAGTTTACGAGGTTTCAGATTCATGAGCATGACTACCTTTTTCCCGATCAAATCTTCCGGCTTGTAATATTGAGAGATGCCTGCTATAATCTGCCTCGTCTCACCCGCACAATCGACTTTGAGTTTGAGGAGCTTATTGGCTTTAGGGATTGTCTCGGCTTCTATGACCTTCACGACGCGCAGTTCGATCTTCGCAAAATCATCATATTCTATCTCAGGTTTATGTTTGAGCGCAGGAGCTGTGTCGGACTGCTTTTCAAGAAGTTCATTCTGCAATTTTACTTCCTTGTCCGTAATTTTTCTGAAAAGCGGCTCAACTTCACCGAGTTGAGTTTTTTCAAGAGGATTATCGATCTCTTTCCATGCGAGTGGTCGATCAAGATTCATCATTTTCCTCAGCTTTCTCATACTTTTCGGGAGAACAGGTGAAAGCATGATCGAGATGACACGAAGCAATTCCGCACACACATAGAGCGTTTCTGCAGCATTTTCTTTGTTTTCTTTTACCGCTTTCCACGGACTTGTTTCATCAAAGTATTTATTGCCAGTACGTGCAATATATATTATAAGTTTAACTGCTCTGCGAACTCTATAATGTTCAAATTCATCTTTAATAGCATCTACCATATCACCAGTATCGGCAAGTAATTTTTTCGAATATTCTGATAAAACTCCCGGTCTTTCGATTTTCCCGTCAAAATATTTTTTCACAAAGGTAAAGACCCTGTTTGCAAGATTTCCGAGGATATTTGCCAGTTCATTATTGATCTTTGCCTGGAAATCCTCCCATGTAAAATCGCTGTCCTTATTCTCCGGCGCAATTGCCGCTAGGTAGTAGCGCAGAAATTCCGGATCGAAGTATTTTACCACATCCTTCACCCATATTGCATAATTCTTGCTGGTGGATGATTTCTGTCCTTTGATATTGAGATATTCATTTGCAGGCACATCGTAGGGAAGTATAAAGCTTTCTTCCTGCTCCATGAGGACCGATGGCCAGATTATAGTATGAAAGGGTATGTTATCCTTGCCAAGAAAATGGATGAGCTTTGTGTCCGGGTCGAGCCAGTAATCCTTCCAGCGTTCAGGGGTTCCAAGATTTTTTGCCCATTCCACTGTGGAAGAAATATACCCGATCGGTGCGTCAAACCACACATAAAGCACTTTTCCTTCTGCATTTTCCAACGGCACCGGTATGCCCCAGTCGAGGTCGCGCGTTATAGAGCGTTCGATAAGTCCTTCATTCAGCCAGCTCAGGATGAAATTGAGTACATTCTCTTTCCAGTATGTTTTGGTCTTCAGCCATTCCCGAAGTGGTTTTTCAAATTTGGGAAGTTCGAGATACCAATTTGTCGTTTCTCTAATAACGGGTGTGTTGCCGCATATTTTACATTTTGGATCGATCAGTTTTATGGCATCTATCAGTTTTCCGCAGGCATCGCACTGATCGCCACGAGCGCCTTCCGCACCGCAATAGGGACAGGTCCCTTCAATATATCTATCTGCCAGAAAACGCTTATCGTGCTCGCAATAATGCTGTTGAGTTGTTTTCTGTATCACATAACCTGCGTTGAGAAGACTCAGGAAAAATTTTTGGGAGATCTTTGTATGCTCCGGACGCGCAGTGCCTGAGAAATTATCAAAATCTATTTCAATATCCTGGAAACTTTTTACGATGCTGTCATGATAATAATCAACGATTTCGCGGGGAGTTTTGCCTTCTGCTTCTGCTTTGATGGAGATCGGAGCGCCGTTTTCGTCTGATCCGCAAATATATATCACATCATTGCCGAGAAGTTTTTGAAATCGCACAAAGATGTCCGCCGGCAGGTATGCTCCTGCGACATGCCCGATATGGAGATGTCCGTTCGCATAGGGTAATGCGCTGGTTACAAGATATTTTTCTTGTTTCATTTATTTTTTCCTGATTTGATTTTTTACAGAATTAATTGCCTGCTGCACTTTTTCCTGGTCGCCGAGATAATAATGAGTCTGAGCTTTCAGGTCGTTATCGAGTTCGTAGATCAACGGAATGCCGGTGGGAATATTAAGCTCAACTATTTCTTCATCGGAAATATTGTCTAAATATTTTACCAGTGCTCTCAAACTATTTCCATGCGCAACGATGATAACTTTCTTGCCCTGCTTGATCGCTGGTATTATCGTATCTTTCCAATAGGGCAGAAACCGGGCAACAGTATCTTTCAGGCATTCTGTCAGGGGCAGGTCTTTTTTTGGTACGTTTGCATACATGAGTTCATTTCCCGGATAACGCGGATCGTCTTTTGTCAGCGCCGGGGGACGCGTGTCATAACTTCTGCGCCAGATGATCACCTGTTTCTCGCCGTATTTATCAGCAGTCTCTTTTTTATTGAGACCCTGCAGCACTCCATAATGCCGTTCGTTCAAACGCCATGACCGCTCCACAGGAAGCCACATCATATCCATATCATCCATCACGATCCACAGTGTCCTGATCGCGCGTTTCAGCACAGAAGTGAACACAATATCAAAAGTGAATCCTTCTTTCTGCAGCAGTTCTGCGGATTCATGTGCTTCCAGAATTCCTTTTTCAGAAAGATCGACATCTGTCCAGCCGGTAAATTTATTTTTCTTATTCCAGATGCTTTCGCCGTGGCGCAAGAGGACGAGTTTATGCATTTTACTACCTTGTAATTTAATTTTTGAAATGAATACTACACGATTTAATTTCTAAACCCTAATTTCTAATGACAAATAAAATGTCAAAACTTAAATGTAAAAGTATTCATTTCTTATTACAGATGAATCAGCAAATATCCGATAGCCTTCTCGATTGCATGCCTTTTGCATATTTTCTTTTTAGATATTAAATATCGTCACTTTCCTGTAATCGAACAAACGCCTGTGGTTGTGCTCCTGAGTATAGGTATCTCTTGAATGTGTTGACACATTGCTCTACCGACATGGTGCTGGTATCTACTTCAATATCATAGATGCCATGTTGATGAACCCGGGGATATTGATATTCCGACATTCCGACAGCTCTGTCCCCACGGGCTTTCTCACGACGTTTCAGTTCATTTAAAGCGCAATCCACTTTCACAAAAATTACCGGTACGTCCTTAAGTGCTTTCACACAAGGTAAGACCCATTGTGGTTCCTGCAATACATGGTCTACTATCTGAAAGTTGCCTGCTGCACTCACAGCGGCGATGCCGCGGTTAAAACCATTAAGGAGGTTGGGTAGCAGACTACCCAATAATTTATTATTACCCAAAACCTCTTTTGATAATTGATTAAGATAGGTGTCCAGCGAAACAACCATAAAAGGTTCTTCCAGTTTTGATTGCAATGCTTTTGCAAAAGTTGTCTTACCCGAGCTTGACGTGCCATTAAGGAAGATAACCAATCCTGGCGGACTCTTATAATTTGATTTTAAAATGTCATTCATCTATCTTCCTGAGTATAATCATCCGATTTATTCTCTGTGTCTTCCTGGTAATTTTACGGCACGAGATTGTTTCCTTTATAGATACCGATCGCTTCTTCGGGTGTTCTGCCTTCCACGGTGATCGCATAGATGGCTCTGCAAAGGCGGACAGCTTCGGGCAGCGTTTTCTGATGGATGTTCCTCCCGGTTGCATTTCCTGCAGCGCCTGCCTGGATCTGGTCATACACACGAGTGAGAAATTCACCCACATCGACCGATGATCCTCCTGCGCATATCACGCCGGTTCTGCCGGCAGCTTTTATTGCTTCTTTAAAATCTTCCTTTGCCTGGTACGTATCGGGATAGTTTACCTTCACAAAATCTGCGCCAAGGCATGCGGCAACACCTGTTGCACCTGCAATGAGATGGGGATCTTTTTCATTGGCAATCGCTTTTCCGCGCGGGTATATCCAGAGTATTGCAATGAGTCCGTTTTCATGGGCATTGCGTATCACTTGCGCTGCCGTCTGAAGCATAATGTCCTCGAATTCACTGCCAAGATATATTGTATAACCCACGCCGAGAATCTTCAAATCGCTGATATTCTTGAAATGAATTACCTGCTGAACAGTAGTAAGGAGCGGACTTAACGGGTCGCGCTGTGAGCTCTTGACAAGGTTGCTCTTGGAGTTGAGTTTCACCACATAGGGGATATTGCGGTAATTATCTCCATACTTGGAGATCAAGCCAAGCTGAGTGGCAAATGCGCCGATCGGGGACTGTGCAGCGATCTTGAAAAGATGCTCGGGATCGGAGTCCTCAACAGCAATTCCTTCTCCATAGAAATCATCGTTGAGGTGCTCAATTTTCTGATCTCCGGCAAAAAGCATGAGCCGTCCGCTTTTGCGGGTGATCTCCTGATAATTAAAAATAAAGGTGCCCTTTACCTCATTTGGGATATCCACTGGTACGCACATTCTATCTTGCATATGTCATCCAATATTTTTTTAATGAAAAGGAGTGCCCCTGCACAAGAAGAACACTCCTTTATAAAGTAATGTTTTATTTGCCTATTTTATCAAGAAAGCCCTGAATAAGGTCGATTGGGAGAGGGAATACGATGGTGGAATTCTTTTCTGCAGCGATCTCGTTGAGTGTTTGCAGGTATCTGAGCTGGATTGAAGCTGGATTTTGGGATAGTATTTTT
>CAYUTH010000030.1:0-4334 GCA_964447485.1 uncultured Candidatus Cloacimonadota bacterium
TATAATCAAAAGCAGCCGGCCAGCACCCGATCGTGTACCATATCGAGAATGCAGGCGCATTTGTTAGATTATCCATATTACTATTATGAAGTGAACCGTTACCGAGTGACATCGATCCATACCATGCGTGACCACAATGATTTACAATATGCTTTCCTGCATTAAGACTGTCTATGACAATATCAAGTGATGTATTTCCAAGTGATTGATATAACTTTGTTATTGGATCAAACTGAAATGGCACGTATGCTTCATCAATAAAATTTTTACTTACCCCGGAATCGGTGTACGGATCATTCCATAAAACCTGAGCAAGGAACATCATATCTGTTTGATAATCAGTAGGTGGATTTTTTTCATAGGTGAGAATCTTATCAACAAATGCGGTAACTTCCGCGATATTTTCTACAGATGCCCGACCAACGAACACGTCAGAATACATATCTATATTGTCTTCAAGTTCGCCATAAATCAGATTGCCGTTATCATTCCATGTGCCGTCAAGATCTGAAAAATAAAGATCACAAGGAAGGAAATTATCCGAATACGAACTATATTCACAATCAAAAGCAAACGCTACTCTATATGGGATAAAATTCGTATCTCCGCCAAGAAGAATCCACAACGTGCCATGGTTTTGATAGTAATCCTTTATGAAATTCCTTACCTTTTCTGCGTTATCAACTCCATCATAATTACTAAAAATATCTGTAGTAGAAACAATTAGTGTACGAATTCCTTTTTGCGTTTTCCAATCTGCAAGTGGTTGGAATTCTGCTTCAAAATTATCCGTTGTAATTATCACATATTCATAAATATCGTCCTTTAGTTCTTTAAGAACAGTATGAGGATTATGAATATCATTTTTATTATAAATAATCTTTGCTACTTGGTCTGCGAGAAAGGTCTGAGATGCCTGACTTCTTTGCGAAATTTCGATGCCGGATGTTTTGCTCTCAGAATACAATATTGCTAATTCGAGTTCATCTATAAAAACCAACTCGTTATTTAAAGGATCGTATTGAAAAGGACTCACCAAAATAGATCCGAGATGATACCCGGAAAGAAAACCCGATCTTGAGATTTGTACTATACGGTCAGGAAATATTGCTGATTTCCCATAGATGGAAGGATCAGCATCAATAAACTCCATTGGGGATTCATCTGACAGCGTTTTTGGTTTTTGCACCGGATACAGCAAGAATTCATCTTTTAGTGCGTGTACTTCTTTGTGAATTATCTTAACTTCACTTATCTCTTTATCAAAAGGAATCGAGAGTGTGATGATTTTTAGAGAGAGCTGCGGTTCGCCTAATCCCGAAGTAAATACATAATTATTATTCTGCGGAGGATTGATCACATCATAATTATTTTGCTTTGCAAACGTAAAGTCTTCCTTTGTAAAATGAAGGGTCATGGATTCAGTTTCTGCGATAAGAACTACAGAAATACTTAATAAAATGAGAAGGCAGATTATTTTTTTCATGATTTCATATTCTCATATTTTTTGAAAAGTTTAATGATTTCTTCGGGTGTTTTTACTTTTATAAATGCATCTCTTAGTTTGCGTATTCTCATAAGTGTAGAGACCTGCATAAGAAATGACGAGTAGAGTTGATTTATATTTGGTGGTATTGCGAGCATAAAAATGATATGTACCGGTTTTCCATCGAGAGAGTTATATTCAATACCTGCGTGTGTCGCAAAGAGCATATGAAGTTTTTTTGCATTTTCTGAAATTGCATGAGGAATCGCAATATGATTTCCGATGCCTGTGGACAGATCATTCTCTCTTTGTATAATATCTCTGAAAAATTGTTTCTGATCAATATCCGGGTACACTTTCGACATTCGAGTACATAAGAATTGTAGAAGCCGAGCTTTGGAGGATTCAGTAATATTGAGGATAATAGCTTCCGGGGAAAGCAAATCAGAAACGGATATCTTACTGGAGGAGCTCATGATATCAGGAAGCTGCTTTGATAAACTCCTCGACTTTTCTCATGATCATATCCTTGATCTCTGCGAGGCGCTGTTCCGTAGTACTTTCAAACCTGAGTACCAGTACCGGCTGAGTATTCGAAGCACGCACCAATGCCCATCCGTCTTCAAAAGTAATTCGCATTCCGTCAATATCATTTATATTGCATTTCTTTTTTTCAAAATAGCTTTTCACATGTTCGACGACCTCGAATTTCTTTTCGTCCGGACAATCGATCCTGATTTCCGGAGTGTTATAAACGGGAGGTACATCAGAGAGTAGTTCGCTGAGATGTTTGTCAGTCCGGGAGAGTATTTCCAGCAGTCTGCCGCCAGCATAGATCGCGTCATCATAACCGAAATACTTATCTGCAAAGAACATATGCCCGCTCATTTCTCCACCGAGAAGCGCTTCTTCTTCACGCATTTTTTCCTTAATAAGCGAGTGTCCGGTCTTCCACATAATAGGATTTCCGCCGTGTTTTCGAACATCATCATAGAAATTTTTTGAGGCTTTCACTTCAGAAATAATTGTTGCACCAGGGTGATCTTTTAGCAAAGCTCGGGCAAATATCATGAGAAGCTGATCGCCCCACACAATATTTCCATTCTCATCAACTGCGCCAATGCGGTCGGAATCGCCATCAAAACCGATTCCCACATCCGCTTTTTCATCTATAACTTTCCTTATTAGTGTTTCTATATTCTTTTCTACTGTCGGGTCAGGGTGATGATTTGGAAAGGTGCCGTCCATTTCTTCAAAAAGGGAGATGACCTTGCATCCCAATCTACGATAAATATCCGGCGCAACTGGTCCTGCAGTGCCGTTACCTGAGTCCACTATCACTTTGAGAGGTCTGTCCACAAGAAGATGTTCAACCACATAATCCTGGTAATCCTGAATGATCGAATCATATTTCTCATAAGACCCTTCCCCGGATATATACACACCTTCTTCAATGATCTCTCTTATCTTTTGAATTTCCTGCCCGTAAATAGAAAAGGTGCCTACGCAGAGTTTAAAGCCGTTGAATTCCGGAGGATTGTGACTTCCGGTAACCATTAATCCGCCATCCGTTTTTAGTTTTTCAATTGCATAATACAGCACTGGAGTGGGTACAGTACCCACATCGATAACTTTGCAGCCCGTTTCTTGAAGAGCACTGCTGAGTATTGCACGAAATTTATTTGAGCTGAGACGGCAATCTCCGCCGAGAGCAACTGTTTTTAAATTCAATTTATGTAAATAGGTGCCAAAGCTGAGCCCGATATTCTCGACTGCCTGATCTGTAAGATCCTTATCAACAATGCCACGTATATCATATTCTCTGAATATCTGCGGATTAATCATCGATCCTCCAACGCAAAACATTTCTTTATATCGTCTATATATGACGGAGATGAATTATTTTTGTCAAAGTATTTGTCATTTTGGATGTTTTCTGAGTTTGTTTTTTAAGATTAAATAAATTTCATTGACTAATTTTTTTCGCTTTAAGTGAATCGTATGTAAATAAATTAATGGAGAATTGAGGATGCTTAGTTTTGCAGAAGAATTAATTTTACTTTCTCTTGATGATAAGAAGGGCAACTTCCTGCCGATGTCACTTATGTCTTTTGAAAGCGCACTTGCGGGAGCTATTTTGATGGAACTCGCATTGGAAAATAAAATAGATACTGATCTTGAGCACCTTATCCTAATTGATGATTCCGAAACAGGTGATCCTGTCTATGACGATATTATTCAAATGATAAAGCAGTATCCTGACAGCAAGAATGCCCTGTACTGGGTAAAGGAGATAAGAAACAAATACAGCAATCTGAGAGAGGTGTTGACACAAAGACTTGTTAACAATGGTATCCTTGAAGAAAAGAAGAAAAAAATCCTCGGGCTTTTTCCTCAAAAGCGGTATCCGGTCCTTAACAATACAGAAGAATTAACAGTCAAGAATCGTATCCGCCAGATCGTCCTCAGTGATGAAATCCCCGAACCTCGTGATATTGTGATCATATCTCTTATAAAATCCTGCGGGCTTGTTGAACAGATATTTTCTGCCCAGGAAATCAAAAAAGCATCAGAACGAATCTATCAAATATCAAAAATGGACCTCATTGGACAGTCGGTATCTAAAGCCATTAATGAATTGCAGGCAATGATAAATTCTGCAGTCAGTTTCGGAGTGATAAGGGCATAATAAATCCTATGGGTTAAATGAAATTTTGCTATTATGAGGACATTGCATTATAGAAAACCAAACCGTCTTAAAGGATACGATTATTCACAGCCAGGTTTATATTTTATCACCATTTGCATAAAAAATAGGATTGAATATTTGGGGAAAATTAGAAATGGT
>CAYUTH010000030.1:4434-15767 GCA_964447485.1 uncultured Candidatus Cloacimonadota bacterium
CAAAAAATCAAAATCAAACCATTATCAGAATTGATTGGTGCATTTAAAACAACATCATCCAAAAATATTCATCTGGCAGGTCTTAATGAATTTATTTGGCAACGATCATTTTACGAACATATTGTCAGGAATAACGAATCTCTAAAAAAAATCAGATGGTACATTAAAAACAATCCAATATTGTGGATAAGAGACAGAAATAGAAATCATGAATTAGATTCCGATATGGATTTCTAACCGTCAGTTTTCTTTTTCAGATCCTCCTTGCCCTTTTCTATGATATCCTCACCTGCCTCTTTTCCTTTTTCAAGCAGGTCTTTACCGGCATCTTTTCCCTTTTCAAGCAATTCCTTTCCCTTTTCGATAAATCCTGCTGCATTTTCAGGAATTTCCTGACCGGTAAAGCATATATAGCCAATATACACAAGCCCGAGTACAAGCAGGATAATGAAAAGTTTAAACATTTTTTTGATAATTGCGACCAGAATCAAAACTGCAAAAACGCCGATTATCACCCAAAAAATAGGATGCGCATTTAGATAATTAAGAATATTTTCCATTATATAAACTCCTTTGTCTTTTTTCAAAACAGAAATATATATTTTTTATAAGATTCCTCTCTTTTCCCAGTCCGATCTATCTAATCTGTATATGTATAATTCCACTGACTTAGTATAGGACCGCATGTGTTCAGGAAATTGATACACACCTTCGCTGATACGCTTTGCCCCAACTCTCTCCTGCATTTTTTGAGATGCAATATTCGATCTATTTGGTGATGCCTCGATTGCGTTACAGGATGTATGAGTAAAAAGATAATCAACCAATCCTTTCTTTATTTCTAAACCAAAATCCTTACCCCAGAATGCTGGAAGTAATTTTACATCTGTATGTGCAATGCCTTCTTCGTTTGGAGAACCAAGCTTGCATTCCCCTATCGGTTTGTTGTTCTGTTTTTCTATCACTATCAAAGTGCGGTCGTATTCAGAAGGATGTATTCGGGCAAGTTGTGCAATGATATCTTCCCTGCGCTTCATCAGTCCTTTTGGAAACCCGACATTCTCCATAACACGAGGATCATTCCAGAGTTGGAAATAAAAATCCACATCCTCATCTTTTGTTGTAGGAATTCGAATGATCAAACGAGCTGTTTCAAAAACCATTATTCTCCGCAAATATTGAGGTCACTCCATTCGGTTTTCTTGATCGTACCGATGATAACAAGTTTATTTTCAAAAGTCCATGCAACGATCTGGAAACCTTCTCCACTCTGCCAGCACCATTCATCAAAAGGCAAGTGAAAATCAACCGAAGGTGCACCATACATTTCATTGGCATAGGTTTTTACATTAAAATCCGGTTTGAAAATAAAGATCATTTCATACAATGGTTGAGATGAAATATTCGCATCTAAGTAATACACTATTGATTCAAGCCGATCATCATTGATAACTTCTTCATACTGATAGCGAAATGAAATTCCCTTTTCAATAATCATATTATCCATATCTTTGATCTCTTCAAATTTTTCAAGCGGCATACCAAGATAGAGATTCTTCACATACTCAGGAAGGAATTGAGTTTGCAGACGCTCTTTGGGAACAGTCTTAAGCAAACTACAGCCGAATAATAACAAAGGAATAATCATAAGTAAAATTATTTTTTTCATTAAATCTCCTGATAGATCATATTATTTCATACGTTTCTTAATTTCATTTTTTGCCAACCTGTCACATTCTTCGTTTTCAGGATGACCTTCGTGCCCTTTGAGCCATTGCCAGTATATAGTGTGTTTCTGAGCAAATCTATCGAGCTGATGCCACAATTCAAGATTCTTAATCAACTTTTTCTGTGAGTTTTTCCATTGCTTCTCTTTCCAGTTCTGGATCCATTCTGTCATGCCTTTCACGAGATATGTCGAATCCGAGTATACCACGACTGTGCATGGCTCTTTTAATGCTTCAAGCGCTTTAACTGCGCAGGTGAGTTCCATGATATTGTTGGTCGTTTCTCTGGCAAAACCAGTAAGTATTTTCCGTTTTCCTCGATAGACCAGGATTGATGCCCAGCCACCCGGACCGGGATTTCCTTTGCATGAGCCGTCGCAATAGATGATAACTTCTTTGAGAATTTTGTTTTCCTTTTTCATGTATTTGGAATAAGTTCTTTGGGGATGGAGCTGTCAAGTTTATGGATTTTTTATAGATACAATCTAGAATAATACCAAAAGAATAGAACACTGATCCGCCGATGGTCGGACAAGTTTACATGGATGAAGCTGATTTACCCCGTGAAATCCTGCAAAGCAGGAATCCCGATGCATCGGGATTATTTCACAGGGTGAACGCTGATTCAGAAAAAAAATAAATAATAAATTGAATGCTTAATCTGAGAAAATCTGTCCAATCTGCGCGGATCTGTGCACTATTCCTTTATTTTATCACAATCATCTTCTTAATTTCTGAGATTTCCTTAGTTCGTATCTTATAAAAATATACTCCAGAATTTAATGTATCTGTATGATAGACTACCGCATGTTCGCCTTTTGGTTTATCTTCATTTACAAGTGTTGAAATTAGTTGTCCTTTAATGTTGTAAATACTAAGATTCACATGGGAATTCTGTTTTAGGGAATACTTTATTATTGTTGAGTTTTTAGTTGGATTTGGCATGCTATTTAGATTTAAAAGATAATCATTCACATCCAATTCGGATACTCCGTTTATTAAATCCGTATTCCACGTTATCGGAATTATAAATTGTCCTGCATCGGTATATACATACATAGAATCACTTTCCAAAAATTTACTTTGTTCATCTATCGGCACATTAAGATACAAGAAGCATGTCAACGAATCATCGTATGTTAATAATTGAGGAAACGGGAGTTCCTCACAATAAAATTGGTAACTTGAAAATGAAAATCCAGTAATATAAACATCTATGAGTGAAATATTTTTTATAGATAATTCCTGCATAATATCAGTAATAAAAAACAAAGAATCCGGTGTAAAATCCAATAAGGTGTCTGGCTGGTATGCTTCTAATTCAAAATCGATATTATCAGTAAGCTGACCCGAGTTGACTTCAACATCATATATCATTTGCGGCAAATATCCATCAAGCCAAGCAGTTACATTATAGGGGGAAGATGAAGCATCGATGGTAATTATATAATCCCCATCTTCGTTTGGATGAACAGGAGTTCCTACTCCGACTTTCACATCCTCTATATTACCGGGTCCTCCATTGAGAGTTATTGAACCGCTAATAAAACCAGGATCATCAACTGTAGATGATTCAACACATCCGATATCGATAATGATATTACCATCCCCGTTTCCATCTTGAATACGTTCATTTCCGTATAGATCAAATTCACCAAGGTTCAAGCTAGCAGTATCGATTGTTCCGGCATCTATACAAGGACTGATAACCAATAAGTGATAGGTGATTGTATCAGCAAAACAAGGATTGCCGGAAATATTACCACCGAGATCTTCTGCATATAACGGAACTCCTTCTTCAATGCAACAATTTTTACATGAGAAATGGGCATCATAATAAACATTGGGAGTATTTCCATATAGAATACAGTTTATTAATTCCGGCTGACTGCTTCCATAAGCAAAGAAACCATAATGTGAATTATTTACGATAGTATTATTGATAAAACGGCTTGAAGAAGAAAAACTCCAAATGCCTTCCCTACAATTAGATATCAAATTGTTTATAATTTTGGTACTTGTATTACTGCTTAACTGTATTCCAATATCAACATTTTTGATTTCGTTATTTCGTATAGTTACATTCTCACTTTCACTACCCACTTGAATTCCATACGTACTCAGAACACTTAGTTGATTTCCGATGATTACATTCCCTTCTATAGTAGGAGAACTTTCATACATATATATACCACAATAATTTGAACTATTTGAGAAATATATTCGATTATTCATTATTATTGGTGAAGCATTATTACTTATCTGGATGTTCCTTTTATTATCAGACACATTTCTAATAGTGAATCCGCATAGGACCGGACTAATTTCACTTCCCCAACCGATATCTATTACTTTTACTGCACCTGATACTCCTTTGATCACTGTTTGTGAGATGTAAGATGTATCCTGCGTTGTAAGATATAACGAAGCAAGTGTGATATCGTTTCCATAAAAATCTATATTTCCTTCGTATAATCCCGGCTGCACAAGAACAGTATCTCCGTCTGTCGATGCATTTATACCGCTCTGAATCGATGAATAATCAGCAGGCACATTGATTATTGCTGCATGTACCATTCCTACCCATAGAAATGAAAATGCTATTAATAAAATCTTCTTTCTCATTTCTTATCTCCATTTTGGGATATAATTCCCATCATTTTATCACAATCATCTTTTTAATTTCTGATATATCATCAGTTTGTAATTTATAAAAATACACTCCTGAGTTCAATTTATCAGTATGATATATTACCGAATATTCACCTTTTGGTTTCGATTCGTTGACAAGCGTAGAAATCAACTGTCCTTTTATGTTGTAGATGCTGATAGTTATGTGAGAATTTTGTTTGAGAGAATAGAATATTGTAGTTGAATTTTTGGAAGGATTTGGGAAGTTCCAAATAAGACTTGAATGAGATTCAATTTCATCTATTGAAGCAGGTTGATGATAGTAATACGCACCCATATCAGCAATTGTTCCGTCTGGGTCTGGGGGAGAACTTGGGTCTCCGGCATCGATACAAGGTGAACTTACCGTAAGATGAAAGTCTCCAGCATATTGATCAACAAATAAAGGAGCTTCAATAATATTATAACAACTATCACAGGGTGTTCCATTTATATTATTTCCCCATGTAGTATCTCCTATTCCCGGCGGACAATCAATAAAATCCTGCCCATTTCCCCACACATTATTATATACTATTTGGGGTATACCACCTAAACCAGACCAATAAATTCCATCATCTGAGTTATTACTACAAATATTATTTTTGAATATTACATAACCATTAATGAGAATTGCCCCCCCTCTTTTTGCATTATTATAAACTATAGTATTATTTACGATTATCATTGAACTGTCTTGGTAATTACAACAGCCCATTCCACCACCAGAACTACTCATTTCAAATTGATGTAGTATACTGTTTCCTTGTATCAAATTATTTTTGATTTGTGATGATGAGTTCAATACATCCAGTCCTGCGCCTGATGCCAAACACTCAAGATCAGAAGCAGTTATTTCATTGTTTTTAATTACATTATTTTCTATAATAAGTGCCCCATAATATATACATATTCCAGATCCTTCACCATATCCAGGCGCTCCATTACAAAATATCTTATTTGAAGTAATTCGATTATCCCTTATTATCGATGAAGAGTGATAACAATATATTCCTGCACCAGAACCACCACCAATCCAAGGGCTAATAATATTATTTGTTATAACGTTATTCTGGATAGTCGGAGATGAATATCTACAATAAATCCCCGAACCACAGTTTGAAAATCCGTTCATCATTGTGAATCCATCAATAACATCAGTCGTATCTTGATTTGTGGAATCAAAATTAAAAGCCCTTCCATCTTGCTCACAATCAATGATACAATTTTCAGGACCATTTTGTGATTTAACAATTATGTGTTTCTCATATCCATTCCAGGTTAAGTTTTTGTTATTATTTCCCGTATACGTTCCATCAGCCACTAAAACAGTTTCTCCATTTTCAGCATCATTAATGCTTTCCTGAATCGTTAAATAATCAGCAGGAACATTGATTATTGTTGCATTAAGCATTCCCACAAAAAGGAATGCAATCGTCAGTAAGAAAATTTTCTTTCTCATTTCTTATCTCCTTTTTTATAATAAATTTTCCATCATTTTATCACAATCATCTTCTTAATTGCTGAAATTGCGTCCGTTTGCAGTTTATAAAAATATACACCAGAACGTAATGCTTCAGTATTATACAATACGGTACGCTCACCCTTTGGTTTCGGTTCGTTGACAATTGTAGAAACCAATTGCCCTTTTATATTGTAAATGCTGATCTCAACATGAGAATTCTGTTTGAGAGAGTAATTGATTGTTGTAAAATCTTTTATTGGATTGGGAAAATTGTATATAATTCTTTCTTGAGGAATCTGGGGCTCATGAATTGAGTACGACGGAGCGCCATATTCATACGCTCCCATATCTATGACTGCAACACCATCTCCATTACCATCCCATACACGCTTGTTACCATCCATATCCCACGGTGGAATATTCAGTCCGGTTGTATCAGGTATGCCCGTGTCTATGCAGGGAGAATCTTGAGATAAATGATAATCTTCACTTAATGTGTCAGCGAATAAAGGATCTGAATCAATATTTCCTGTTCCTATCCATCCACCCTGTATATCTGAATACACAACAGAGACATTTGTACCAATTATTTCCGGCTGCGTGTCGTTCCATAATATGGAGTTACAAATATCTATATCTGAATTTGAATCACATTTAATCCCACCACAGCTTGTTTGGGCGTAGTTATCGGTAATTGTTACATTACAGCAATATACATCTGAACTATTTCGTGCATCGATTGCACTACCCCCTTCATAAGTCCCATTTTCAAGAAAGAGACTATTAAAAATATTCAAGTCCGAATTAAAACTGATAATTGCACCACCATCGCATGCAGAATTGTTATAGAAATAACTATTATAACTATCAAGGGTTGAATTTTCAATGTTGATCCCTCCCCCTACACTTGAAACATTATTTACTAAAGCGACACTATCCATTCTTACGTACGAACTATCATTAATATATATAGCCCCAGCAAAGCTAAATGCATCAGAATCCTCAATGATAGTATTCCTAATAGATAAAGTTGAATTTTCGCAAACAAAACATCCCCCATAAAAACCACTAATATTTTCTGAAAAATATGAATCTTCAACATCTGCTACCGAGTTGCTAAAAAGTATTGCACCACCTATATCTGCAGTATTTCCAAAAAAAGTTGCATTCAATAAAAATAGCGTGGAATTCCTAATGTTAATACCCCCACCACCACTATCTTCATCACAAAAATTATTTAGTATTTCAACATTTACCAGTTGTAGGGATGAATTACTATAACTTCGTAAACCACCACCACATAAGTAAGCATAATTATTTGATATTACGACATTTGATAGTTGTGGACAAGAATAGTCTTGGCAATTAACACCCCCTCCCCAAAACTCGGCAAAATTATTGGATATTACTACATGTGAAATGAATGGGCTTGCGTTAGAACAACTTAACCCACCTCCTCCATAATCTGCTTGATTATTGTATATTTTAGTTGATTTGATACAAGCATTTGAACCATTTCGACAGCTTATGCCTCCTCCCCAACCCTCTGAATAGTTTGAAAAAACTATTAAATTACTCAATACAGGACAAGAACTCTGCGTACAAAAAATTCCACCTCCATATTCATAAGGAAAATCTGCATATCCATTTGTAACACTAAAACCGCTCAACAACGCAGTTGAATCTTCCCCACTAATAAATTTCACAACGCTATCCACACTGTCTCCATCAATCACTGTTTGTGAAATATATGAAGTGTCCTGAGTTGTCAAAAACAATGAAGCAACGGTGATATTTTTCCCATTGTAGTTAATATTTTCCACATAGGTTCCCGGCTGGACGAGGACAGTATCTCCAACGGATGAAGAGTCTATGCCTATCTGTATTGAAGAATATTCAGATGGCACGTTGAGGATGGCAGCATGTACTATTCCCGCACAGAATAAAGAAAAAACCAATAAAAAAAACTTTTTTTTCATTTTTCCTCACTTTACGAAGCTAAGTTTTTAACTTCGTGATGAATGGAATATCTGTGCAGAAACCTGTCAAGACAAATATTCGTGGAGCGTCAAGCGTAGTGCGTGGAGCGAAGAGTGTGGTAAGTATAATTTTTCTTTCCTCTTTCTTCTCTATTTATTTTTTCAGTTAGTTTTTTTTCTCTGTGTTTCTCTGCTTGCCCGGGCGTAGTGAAACGTAGCCTGGTGTCCTCTGTGGTTGTTAACTTTATTATTTCATGCATTTTCGTGCTTTTCGTGTATTTCGTGGTTAAGTTTTATTTTGATTTATTTTCTCCCAAAAATTGACAATTTTTCCCCATCTCAAAAACTGCACTGCTAAAGGTCGTTCAATGAAAATTCTGTCAAAGTATATTCTCAGGGAGCATGCAGGTCCCTTTGTACTCTCGGTAGTAGTTATCACTTTCATTATGCTGCTGGACAGAGTACTCGATCTGCTGAACCTCATCATCACTAAACACCTCGACCTCTGGACGACCACGCAGGTTTTTGTGCTGAGTTTGCCGTTTATGCTTGCGCTTGCAATACCTATGGCAGTGCTTGTAGCCACGATTATGGCTTTTGGACGGCTTGCATCGGATAATGAGATAACCGCATTCAAAGCCAGTGGTATTAACATCTACAGTATGATTAAACCGGTCGTGATCGTCGCAATCCTCATTTCTCTTTTTATGATTTACTTCAACAACCACATTTTGCCGGAGAGTAATTTCGAACTGAAAAATCTCTTAATTAAAATAAGCACTCGCAGACCCACCTCAGAACTCAAGCCCGGACTTTTTACAGAATTGAAAGATTACAATTTTTACTATCACGACAAATCTGAAGATGGTGATAAATACGACGACATTGTCATTTATGACAAAAGCAACGGCAAATACCCCAGAACGATCACTGCCAAATACGGAAATATTGAACTCTTCAATGGCGGAAATTCACTTTATGCGACACTGTACAACGGACTGATCCACGAAATTTCCAAGGATGATCCGCAGGATTACACAACGATTGTATTCAAAGAGTACAGGATAAAGATCCCTGATCTTGGCATCGGAGTGAGTGAAGCCCATCTTGCACAGCGCGGTGACAGGGAAATGAGTTCTTCAGACATGAAACTACATATCGAAGACCTCGACAGCCAGCGCCAGGAAAAGATCGATGAAAAACAAAAGTATGAAGTCCAGCTTTCAGAGATAATGGAAAATCTTCAAGAGGGAAATAATGAAGAAAAGAATAGACTGAAACATCTTATCGGAGTCCGCGATCAGCGTATTTACAGTTTGAGCAGAGAGATCAGCAAGTACCAGGTTGAGATCGATAAAAAATACTCCATCGCTTTTGCCTGTCTCGTGTTCATTCTCATCGGCGCACCTATCGGCATGATGACGAGGACAAATTCCGTTGGTATGGGTTTCATTGTAAGTTCTCTTGTGTTTGTTGTATATTATATCTCGCTTTTTGCCGGCGAGGAGCTTGCAGACAAGATGATCATCTCTCCCTTTATCAGTATGTGGCTATCAAATATAATTTTTACTTTTGCAGGTGTTTATCTTGTGATCTATTCCATGCGCGAGCGGAAGGTAATTCATATTGAGCGGATCAAAAATATTTTCAAACGGAAGAATAAAATAGAAGCATGCCATGAAGATAATTGATAAATATCTCTTTAAAAGCTTTGCCCGGCTTTATCTGATCATTCTCAGTTCATTCGCTGCGATATTCATGGTGATCGAATTTTTTGAAAAATGGAGCAGGTTTTTCAGTGAAGAGCCGGCATTCTGGGATGTCGTGTCCTATTTTATCTTACGAATTCCCTATATTATAGTACTCTCCTCACCGGTAGCAATTCTTCTCGCAGGACTCTTCCTCATGCAGTACATGGGTAAACACAATGAAACTGTCGCAATCCGCAGCGCAGGCATCAGCATAAAAAGGATGGCTGTTCCGCTTTTTGCATTTGGATTTCTCGTGACGATACTCCTGTTTGTTTTTGGCGATACGATCATGCCGTGGGCAGAAGACACACGTGTCTATATCGAAAGAGTAAAAATAAAAAATCAGAAAAAATCAGACATCCGTGTCAGATCAGACATTCAATATAAGGATGATAAAAATCGTTTGTATTACATCGGTTTCCTCGATGGTTACAAAAATAAGATAAAAAATATCGAGATCTCTGTTTTCAATGATAACAATCAAATCGTGAAAGAGATACATGCCGAGCACGGTATCTGGGAAGCAGATTCGTCCGGCAACGAAAAAGAGATGAAGCTTACTTTTTATAACGGATATATCCGCGGATTTCAAGAGAACAAGCTTGTTGCCTATACCAATTTCGAGGAACAGTATTTTGATGACATACGCATACAACCACAAGATCTGGTAAAGAGCACAAAAAAACCCGATGAGATGACCGTTTTTGAGCTGCATGACTATGTCGAGCGTTTGAAGAGAATTGGGGAGAAACATCAGAAAGAGCTTGTAGAACTGAATCTTAAATTAGCATATCCATTTGTAAATGTGATCATGATCCTGTTTTGCATACCTCTGGCAACCCTTTCAAAAAGGGGAAAATCGCGGGGAATTAGTTTTGTGATAGCCATTGCAATCTGTTTTCTTTACATTTCAATGGTGAGATTCGGGCAGAGTCTTGGATATAATGAATTGCTTTCGCCACTTATGGCTGCGTGGTTTGCAAATATCATCTTCGGCACAATTGGTTTGATCGGACTCTTCCGAACTGCAACATAATTGTATGAAATTTATCGCTGACTTTCATATTCACTCGCATTTTTCAATTGCGACGAGTAAAGATTTGATCCCGGAAGAACTCGATAAATGGGCGCATAAGAAAGGCATCACAGTTGTCGGAACCGGTGACTTCTCACACCCGGGATGGCTTAAGGAACTCAGAGAAAAGCTCGAACCTGCCGAACAGGGACTTTTCACACTTAAAAATGAATTTCAAAAAGTACAAAGCAATAATCTCACCCGTTTTATTTTGACTGCGGAAATCAGTAATATTTATAAAAAAAATGGAAAAGTCCGGAAAGTGCACAATGTGCTTTTTGCGCCTGATTTCGAGACTGTTGAAAAGATACAGAACAAGCTTTCGCAAATCGGTAATATTACTTCCGACGGCAGACCGATCCTCGGTTTGGATTCGCGTGATCTGCTTGAAATCGTCCTCGAAACTTCTGATGATGCCTTTCTTGTACCTGCGCATATCTGGACGCCGTGGTTCTCTGCACTTGGTTCGAAATCGGGATTCGATACAATTGAGGAATGCTACGAAGACCTTGCAGAGCATATCTTTGCAGTCGAAACAGGACTTTCTTCTGACCCGCCCATGAACTGGGTGTGCTCATTCCTGGATAAATATACACTCATCTCAAACTCTGATGCGCACTCTCCTTCTAAGCTGGGAAGAGAAGCAAATCTGTTTGATACAGAATT
>CAYUTH010000031.1:0-15573 GCA_964447485.1 uncultured Candidatus Cloacimonadota bacterium
ATAAATAACTTCAAATTCTTTAGAGTGTCTAATAAAATCAAGGAGAAAAAAAATGAAAATTATCAAAATAATTCTCGTTGTCATGCTCGTTGCCATGCTTTCCTTCTGTAAAAGCACAGGCAGCTCTAATGACAAACCAAATGCCCCATCCAATCCCACGCCGGCTGACAATTCAACGAATCTGGGCATCGCTCCGCTTCTTCAGTGGGAATGTACAGATCCTGAGGGTGACCCTCTTACCTACGATGTCTATTTAGGAACAAATCCAAATCCGGGTGCTGCTGAACTGGTGGCACAAGACCTTACTGTTACGAACTTCAATCCTGGCACATTAGGATATGTGGCAAAATATTATTGGAAAATTGTTGCTCATGACGATCAAAAGGGCAGCACTTCCGGTCCAGTCTGGAATTTCACAACCATGGGCTTTACGGAAGACTTCTCTGACGGATCTGCAAATGATTTCGTCTTTGAAGACGGTCGTTGGTATGTTGCCAGCAGTAATCTCATTATGGAAGGATGGGAAAACGATACACCGACAACTGCATATTACAACCAGGAATTCAAGGACTTTACTGTTGAAACACGCGTTGGAAGAACTAAAAGTAATGAAACCTTAGGTTACATTTTTGGTCTCTTCATCCGTTCAAATGGATTCTTAGGCAAGGACTCTAAATCTTCTGATGGTTATATGATAAGCGTAACCGCTTCTGGTTATTATAGAGTATGGATTCAAGAAGGCGGAGTAGTAACAATTATCATTGATTGGGCTGAATCTCCAAATGTAGGATTTGGACTTTACGCATTTACAAAGATCAGGGTCGATGCCAATGGCTCGAATTTCGACCTCTATTTCAATGATATTTATACAGACAGCTTTACTGACGCAACGTTCCCCACCGGATATGTCGGTCTTGCAGCCTTTGATTCTATTGATGGAGATAATGAGATCTGGTGGCAGTATTTCAATATGTCTGCTCCGGAAGCTGTTAAAGGAACTGCTGTACAACACATTCCCACACATTCAGATCATTCGCCAGCATTCTCACCCAAATAATCGAAACACTCAAAATAATATGACCCGGTAGTGAACGCTGCCGGGTTTTTTGTATTAAAATGACTAAAGTTATTGAGACATTATCTTAGCCATCTTCCTCACCACCGCATGTTCATTATATACCAATTTACAAAAATATGTTCCTGGTGCAACAGCATTACCCCCCTCATCAGTCCCATCCCAGTATATTTCCGTGTAGGGAGAAAGTGTAAAATTATCTTTTCCAAAAGTCTTAATTAATTGCCCTCTTGCATTATATATCTTTAACGAAATCTCCGATGTAATGTATATATCTTTTATACTACAAACAATATTTGTAAAATTCTTAAATGGATTTGGATTGTTCCTAAAGTAAATTATCTCCTTCGGTAATTCCGGCTCATCATCGATGCTATATCCCTGCCACTCATACGCCCCCATGTCTATCATATCTCCATAAATTCGAGGATTTCCTGCAAGATCGTATAAAGGGATTTCTATACTATCCGGCAAATCCAATGTTCCGGCATCGATGCAGGGAGAACTGGTTGAAAGATAATAGGGATATTCACCGATTCCTTCCCACATTGGATTTGTATCCAGGTTACCATCCAGCCAGTTGAGTGTATTTGTGCCCTGTACCGCAATATCCCATTGTCCACCTTCTAACAACGTATGGCTAAAAGTTACGGTATTAGGATACGTTCGTCCGTCAACATACATCTCCCGTGGATCATCTCCATACAATATACAGTTGTAAAAACCAACATTTGCCCCATCTTCAATACTAATACCCTCACCACTTAATGGAGCATCATTGTTACCGATTGTGCAATTAACAAAAATTGCATTTTGTCTATTTGTAACATATAAAGCAGAAGCAGCATTCGGCCAATCTGTTGTTGCATTGACATTCTCGGTTATTTCCGTATTAACAACCTCGGAAAACCATCTGTCCTCATAATTTGGATGCCCACAAATGAGGATACCACACCCGCTCCAATCGTCAATAGCATAATTGGGTTTATTAGATTTGATAATTGTATTTTCTATTTTTGTGTATTCGAACGGTCCAAGCCCAACTGCTATACCGCCGTGATTATTTACTACTTCGACATTCTTCAACACAATGCTTGTTGAATCAAGAATAAAGGCGCTAAGGTAGGTTGAAGCAATGACCGATCTTCCTGATACTGTGGGATCTGTATTATTTTCAAACCTAACATTTTCGATTCCAGCACCCCTGGGTTGATAGAATTTTAGTGCACCCACATTATCTTGCTTCCCGTTGATAACATTCATACAACGGATCGAATAATTTCGTTGATAATCATAATCATAAAAGATACAGGACAATTGCTCTGCATCGAGAACTGTATATTCTTTCCCTTTACCATCAAACGCGATAAAACTTCTCAAATTAAGGGGATATTTTTCTCCAGTTAAAGAAGGTGAATACGTTCCTTCTTCAATGTGAATCGTATTGGGATGTGATTTATCTGAGGCGATCTTCGTTAACGCAAAGTATATGTTTTTGAGTGGCTCATCTTCAGTTAATCCACTATTAGTATTATCTCCATCAGATGCAACATATAGGTCTTGATTTATTGGAGTAATTTTGCTATGTTGTATATCAATTGTCGATCCTACAAAATCAGAGAAGAAAAAGGCATCTGGTTCCATAACGGTAAAGGTATCAACATACACATGTATCGGCTCTGCATCAAGACCACCCCTGAAAATATCTGATCCAGAACCAGCTATATTCAGATAAATACTGGATAAATTATTTTGATCAAAATCAACTGAAGCAAAATATGATATTTCCAAACCACCACCATATTTAATCGAATGATTAAATCTTATTATACATTCAGATAATGTTGGACAAGAATAGCCATTATAAGGAGCATTAATATAAACTCCACCTCCATTAATTGCTGAATTATTTTGGATGATACATTTTTTTATTACTATAAAACAATCATATAAGTATATGCCACCACCTGATAAATCGTAGTGCTGAAGTAATGAACCGATACCATTCTGAATCGTGAAACCACAAAGCATTGCTGTTTCGTCTTCTCCATTGATCGCTTTTACTACACTTCCATTATGATTGCCATCAATGATCGTCAACTCTATAAATGAAGCGATCTGTGTGGTGAGGTAGAGACTCGCCACTGTAATATTTTTCTCATCATAATTGATGTTTTCATAATATATTCCGGGATACACAAGAACGGTGTCGCCGTTCGAAGAAGCATCTATCCCATCCTGGATAGCAGTAAAATCTCCGGTACCATCGAAGGAGACGGTGTGGGTGACTGCCATTAATGAGGAAGTAATTATGATCAGTATTATAAATAATACAATTCTTTTCATTCTAACCTAACTTTAAATTTGGGAGGAGCCATGATAGCTCCTCCCTATTTAATACATTTCTAATCCAAAACAATCATCTTTTTAATAATCGAAGAACCGGAATCTTCTATTTTATAAAGATATACACCGTTGCACACCTTCGCTTTCACTTCATTTTTTCCGTCCCACTGAATAGTGTGATACCCAGCATTCATTTCTTCATTGTCAATAACTGTTTTCACAAGCTGTCCTCGTATGTTATAAATCTTCAAGCTGATCAAATCATTCAGAGGTAAGGCAAATGAAATAGACGTACTGGACATTTTATGGTTGAAAGGATTGGGAATATTTTGTTGTAATATGAGTTTATCAACAAGCTGTGCATTACCGGAATCAAAAAGTATAATATTGTATTTCCGTATTCCTGACTTAAGTGCTGCTTCAATGAATTCCTGAGATTCAAAATCATAGAGTAAATAGTCATTTGTTTTTGTAATACCTTTTCCTTGACCTTGATATATCTTGAAAATCAGTTCTGTTCCTTCCTTTGTTCCTGTTTCCACATATGTCAGTATCTGTGCGGTTCCAAGACTATCAACCAGCGAAGCACCGAGGCATGTATCATCCGAATCAAATACACCTATTTCTTCTGCTGATTCATCAAGTCCGATTACATCTATCACTTCATAGGTTTGCTTTTCATCATATGAAAAAGATTCGGTTTCCTCGTATCCCTCTTCCTTTGTATTATTGTCCCCTGGATCGGTCCAGGTAAGATCAAACTCTTCGGTTACATTCACGATATACCCTCTCCCGTAATGCAATGGTCGTATCCTTGTACTCGGGCATGGAGAAGATTGGTTCGGATCTCCTTTGTCTGGAATACTTTCGGGTAATGAATAATACCAATTTTCTGCCTGGATAGAATGTACACTCTCAAAATTGTCACCAAAAGCCACATCGAAATTCTGACTCTGGGGAAGCCAGTACCCTATCCAATTATAACCTACATCAAGATGAATCTGAGTATCAGAAGGTATAATATTTAGGTTATCCCCAATTACACTAAATGGATATAGATAGCAGTTATCAAGCATCTCAAGTTTGTAACCGACAGTACTCTCTATGTTATTAAGGCCAGAATGATCCCATTGGTAAGTATCAAAATCGTAAATCATCTCACCAGTCTTTGTTACAAGTTGATTCGCATTAGGCACTAACGGTTCCAGTACTTCTTCGGCATCCTGAACCCCATTATCGCTGTTTAATTCAGGGAAGGATATCCAGTTCCATTCGTTGTCGAGGGCTGGCTTACCATACAACATAATTTGAATTTCTGGAAAGAACTGATCTGAGCTGGTTATAGTAGCAATACCGTCACAGTTTACAAACATCTTATGGCAACAGAAATATATTGGAATATTTGCATGATTACCACCACCTTGACTACTAGCATGTGGAATGACATCAGGAATATCTTCAGGATTTACAGAGTAGTATTCGGCTATAGTGTCTGCAAATGTAATTTCAATATCTGTTAAGTCTGTTTCAAGACTATTATTTTCTATTCTCAAGTCTATAGATGATACTCTATCATGACGGACATTACCAAAATCTATTTCCTGCTGGGGTAAATAGATGCTTGGGTTGTAATATTCGTAAGCGCCGATATCTATTATCTCCTGTGTAATTCTAGGATTTCCATCTAAATCTTTTGATGGTAATGCGTTCCAGTCATCAATACTGAATCCATCAAGCGATATAAATTCATCTTTAGATAATCCTGCGTTAATGCAAGGAGAAGTAGATTGTAATGAATAAACCATATTATTTGGATTAATATATAATGGATTATGCCAAATATTTCCAGAAGATTCACCTGGTATCGTACTAAAATATTCTTCCGTATCTTCATTATAACCCATTATAGAAACAGAATTGTTATTATAGCGATTAATTGCATATTGATCTATCATAGTATTATCAATGTGAAGGAAAGTATTTGAGCCATAATTAATATTATTGATATAATTGATATTACTAAAATGTCCTGAAGCAAAGTTAACATTCTTTATATAAATATCAGTAGATGAAAAATTATCGGCTATCGTATTATTAATTAAATTGGTACATTTATTCCATTGTAAATATAATCCCCCACCATAAAGTGCTGCATTATTACAAATTAGATTACCTATTATATCAATTGTGTTATCGCATTCTTCACTTGGACAAGAATGGTATACATATATACCTCCACCCCGCAGATCGCCTGCATTACCATAAACATCTCCATAATTATTATAAATTTTATTATTTTTTATAATAGCTTTAGCTCTACACAAATAGATAGCTCCACCATAATCATCAGCCACATTATCATGAAATTCACAATCTTCAATGATGCCATATATATTTTCTACCCCTGAACTTCCATCATTCTGTGAGTTAATAAATATAGCTCCTCCACGTAAGCCTTTATTATTATTGAAAATACAGTTTTTGATAATAATATCAGGTTCATCTCTATAAGATACCATGTTGACTGAGATTGCTCCTCCGTGGTAATCTGCAACACTTAGAGTATTTTTGGAATTACTAAATTTACAATATTCAAATCCCGATACACCTACGGGAATAGACTGTCCTGAATATCTTCCAATATTTATCCCTTCCCACCTATCTGTTCCTACAGATTTGAAAATAATTTCACCATCTTCATGATCCATTCCTTTTGCAATTAATGAACCGTGAAGATACATACACCGATCTGCCTCAAATTCAAGAGTCACACCAGGATTTACTATCAAGCACACAGTATCAGGAATTACTAAGTCACCATCGTAGGTTCTCCAATCATCTTGGTCCATAAAATCCGGCAAAGTTGGAGGATCAGCCACAACAATATCCTGATCTAGGACAAAATATCTGGCAACTACAGAATTATCGTGTCGTGATTTGGTGTGCTTCCATCCGCCAACATTGTATCTCAATTTGGCGGCATTATCGTCTTCTTTTGGATTGAAAGGCCAACCAGTACATAATAATTCGGGTTGTCCTTCAATATAATATGATTCATCGTGTTCGAATGTATCAAAATATTCACCATCATAATTTTTCAAATCATCATTCCTGCCAATTGTCTCCTCCCTTGAAGTGCCCCATATATTCCTATACCATATATCGCTATGACTCTCAAAGTATGTAGAGGTAAATAACCTGAGTCTTGGACTTCCAAATAGATGAAGCCATCGATTATTCTCCTTCAAATAATTATTTGAGAATATCTGAATCTTTTGGATAGGGTACACATGATACCCATGTTTTAAAGCAGCATTTCTATGAAACGTATTATCCGGTCCGTTACACCAGTGAAATAAATCAACCCACATAAATTGTCCAATATTTCCCTCAAATAAATTTCGAAACGGACCTGGAATATTGTCATCCGGGTGTCCATGACAAACCATGTCGCCACTGAAGTCTGATTCAATTAAATCTATTCCTAAAAAACTATAGGTTAAGTTTGACTGTTCCGCTCCAATGGAGTAATTATAGCCAAACACATTATATTTTGAATCATTTTGCAACAACATTGAATGTCTTAAGTGATCGAAAATATTATTTTCAATAAGGCAATAGTTGCTATAATCGCATACGGCTCCGTACCCATCTCCTAACTCTCCATAATCCTGGGCTTCGTGAAAATAACATCCTCTTACTTCTATGTGATCACAATTATACATGGTCACATGATGATTTTGGGGGTAATAACTCTCAACACCACTTACAAAACAGTTGTTACAATTAAACAAATAGATATTATTACCTGTTTGTGTCCCGCCCGGATCACCACTTGTATCTATTCTTTTAATATAAACATCTTCTATCCCTGCATTTGATATCGTTTCATCAAATACAATGCAGTTGAGTTCAGAATTTGACAAATTAAATTCAATTATAGCCCTATCATCTTCATCTTTATTTTCTTTAGTTAGATAGGGACCTGCTAAAATAACGTTGGACTTCATAGTAATTGGATTATCTAGTACATATGTGCCGGGTTGTAGCATTATTTTCCAAATTCCTGAATTGATAGGCACATCATTAATTTTATCTTGAATATCATCAGAATCATCTACATATATTGTACCTGCTATTACAGGATAATCATCGCTTAAATCTCCACCTTCCAATCCCGCTTCTACCCACTCCTCAGGACAAATATGTTGGTTAATAGTTGGACTCACTGAGCCTAAATCAGCAAAAAGGTACTGATGAATGCTTAAAGAAAATAGAACTATTAGTAATATATAATTTAAATTAAGGTTTCTTGTTTGTCTTTGCATCGTTGACTCCTTTTAGGTCAATTAATTTGCTTATTTAATTTAATTAAAACCGTATAATTATTAAGAAAATAGGATTCCTTATAAAATGGACTTGTTAAACCTATTGTTTTATCAATTAACTCATGATTGTTAGTTCCATCTTTGTTCATAATACGAGCATATAAGTTATGTGAATACAATATGTTTTCACCATCAGGTGTTATTGATGGGAAAAAATAATAACTCGTTGATTCGGCTAAGAGTACATGACCGGTTCCATCGATGTTCACTTTATGAATATATCCTCCATCAGAAAAGAGTATATAATCCTTGTTTGGAGATAATGTTAAATACCATGGATACACATCTTCAACGATGCAATGATTATCAGTACCATCCGTGCGAATGGAATATATTCCTTTATCAACAGTGCTATCGGGACTATTAGAGATAACATACAGAAGAACCTGGTCTTGTGAAACAAAACGGATACTTTTAATATGTTTTCGATCGTAACCAATATTTTCAACTTCATAGATGACGTTCTTTTCACTGCCATCAGAATTCATTATTACAATACTTGATAAAGAATCATTTTGGGGAGCAAAAGCTATCTTTGTTTCATCACTTGAGATAGCTGGATATCTGTTGTATGTAAAAGTACCAGTGTATGTTAATCTATTTTGAACACAGGTCTCCAAATCTAATGTGTATACATCACTATAGTAACAAAAGGCAATAAAAGAGTTAGATATGGTAGGTTTGTCTATGGCATCATTGACATCCCCGAAATCATATAACAAAGTCCTGTTGGACAGATTAGAAGGATCAACAGACCAGAATTTATTTGCAGTATATTCTATGAGGGTTTCTCTATCAGGGGATAATATGAACGATCCGTACGAATCCCTCACATAATTCAAATCTGTCCCATCAATATTTATTGTACTCAACCAGTTATTATACACCGGATACCACGTCTCATAGCAACCAACCGTTATTGCAGTGGCTATAATAATGAGAAATAAAACTATCTTCTTCATGATGAACCTTCTTATTTTTTCTTGAAGTCCTTAATTTCAATCACATCGTTTTTCACCAAACCACCGGATATGTTTTTAAAAACCTCACTTGAACCAATGGCGTATATGGCTATATCAAAAGGGATCATTTTCGGAACATCAGCACTAAAATATAGTTTTAACTTTTCAATCAATTCTTGTGTTATTTTTTCATCTCCCGCTTTCTCAATAATTTCATCGGGTAAAGAAGCCTCTAAAACGGAACAATGAAAAGTGCCGGATTTTGTGGACATTATCTCATGAGAATTATTATCTTTCCAATCATGTGGAATGCCAAAATTAGCTAAACCGTTCTTAAATTGATTAAGTGCATTGATCCTTTTATTCATTTCATGTTTTGTAACAAGTGGTGGATCAGGTATTATTTCGCCTTCATCATATCCGAAAAAATCAACGAGTTCCATACTTTCAAGATCGACCAGCATATGTATTTCCATATCATCGAATTTTTCAACAATCCATACGCCGTTTTTATCCTTTTTAGTTACTTCTATTGAAATGTCTGTTTCTTCAAATGGATCTTTTATTCTTTTATATTCAATTTTATCACCAACTTGTAAATCTGGAGAGAACCTGTATTTCACGCTATACTGAAGAATTGCTGCCAGGTCCTTTTGTGCTTCGATCTGGATTTCTGCTTCGCTTTGTGAAATTTGTTCACTTGCATACATCATTTGTATGCCTACCATACATATAAGTAATGCTATGAATAGTTTTTTCATTTTAACCTCATTTCTTTTGATTAATACTTTTTAGTTAACCTTTAACCCTCAAATCTCAATTTAGATTTAGAATTATTTTATGTATCCGCACCTGTATCCATTATATCCAACATCCTTCACCTCACTATCCCGGGCAAGAATAGAGAGGTTTACGAGTAGTGAACTTAGTTTTCCTGAACCAAGTTTGTTTTTCAAATGCCCGTATCTTATTTTTTTGTCTCATTTTAATCCTCGTACATTTCTTCTATTATATTTCTTTTTCTGTCAAATTTATTTTCATATTACTTCAATTTATCATCCTATAATATTTATCTTCATATATATATCATGAAAATACTCAATTTGTGACGCCACCACTCAAGAAAGTTGAAATTATTTCATTAAAATTGATTTTTTTTATGTTTACCAAATAACTTAATTCATTACTCATATTGTTAATATTTGAGAATCCAGTTTTCGTCTATTTATTACATTTGAAATATAGTAACCGTAAAGAAAAACACAATTAAAAAATTGACTTGATTTATCAGAATCCTGTATATTACGGACAAAGATAGGAGGTCCTATGCTATCTAAATTAAAGAATATTTTACATAAAGCAGATGCAGACTATGCAGATATCCGCTACGAGATCAAGAAGGAGACATTCATTACTCTCGATGGGAAAGAACTCTCCAATATCGGCTCGACAACAACCGATGGATATGTAGTGCGCGTGCTAAAAAACGGGGGATTCACTTCAGTTTCTTTTACAAAAGAAGAGGACGCTGAGAAAGCGTTGAAGACGGCACAGGAAAATGCAGTGCTTCTCGGAAACAATATCGAAAAACCGATCAAGCTTGCCAAAGTGCCGATTATTAAGGATACATTCATACCAACTTTGAAAGAAGATCCGAGAAACATTTCTATCGCAGAAAAGCTGCAATTGCTGCGTCATTACAATGACATCCCCCTGGCTCATGACAAGATCGCAATGACGAATACAAGGTATTTCGAAGTAACGCGCGAGAAATATTTCACGTCTTCAGAAGGGGCAGAAATTCATGAAGACCTTGTCACAACAGGCATTGGTGGAAACCTCACAAGCAAAGAAGGCAACCTCGTACAGAATATGCGTATCGGCGCAGGCGGTAGTGACGGATTTTACACACTGCGTGATCTCGACGATATCTTCGAGAAAAGAACAAAAATTGTTATTGATCTCCTGAAAGCAGAACCGCTCAAAGCCGGTGCTTATGATTGTATTCTCAATCAGGGGCTTGCGGGAGTATTTGCCCATGAAGCTTTCGGGCACTTCTCTGAAGCAGATATTGTGGAATCACTCCCTGCGATGAGAAAGAAAATGCAGATCGGCAGCAAACTCGGTAGTAATGTTCTTTCAATTATTGATAATGCAACAATGCCGAATCAGCTTGGATTTTACAAGTATGATGACGAGGGGGTGGCTGTGCGCGAAGTGAAACTTTTAACAAACGGCGTGCTCACCGGCAGACTGCATTCGCGAAGAACCGCACAAGAGTTCGGAGAACCTATATTAGGACACTGCGTTGCAGAAGATTATCGTTATGCTCCCATAATACGCATGGGAACGATCTATATTGAACCTCGAGAAAAAACCTTCGAACAGCTCATGGCAAAACTTGGAGACGGGCTTTACATTGTTGATCCAAAGGGCGGTCAGACGTCTGGGGAGAACTTCACATTCGGAGCCCAATATGGCTTTATTGTAAAGAACGGAAAGAAAGAACGCATGATACGTGACATTAATATTTCGGGTAACCTTTATCAAACTCTTCAGGATATCACTGCAGTTGGAAATGACCTGAAACTCTCCAAAACTGGAGGGTGCGGTAAAGGGCAAACCAATATCCGCTCATGCCACGGAGCTCCTCACATTCTTGTGAAAAATGTCGTGTTAGGAGGTATCTAATGGAAAAATTATTAGACATGGCCAGAAAAGTCTGCGATCAGGCAGAAATATATTATTGTGACCCGACTGCATCAGAAGTGATGTTCCAAAAAGGCGAACTACATGACATCGAAAGCCAATTCCAGTCCGGAATGGCTCTGCGTATTATCAAGGATGGGAAACTTGGTTTCTCCTACACAAAGAACCTTATCAATCGGGAAGAATTTCTTCAAAATGCTTTGAATTCACTCACAGGTGGAGTGCAAGGACTTTATGATTTTCCTAAAACCTCGAATCTTCCAGAACTCAAAACCTATAATGATCATCTTGCGGAAGTGACATCCTCCTCAATGGTCGAGAACTGCCAGCGCATTGCCGATGTGTTTCTTAAGAATACCGATGCAGAGATTGAAGTTGTTGCGTATAAAGAAATCCAGAATGTGAGAGTCATGAATACTCAAGGAACAGATGTGCAATCAAAAATGGGTTCAAGTGGATACTGGCTCGGTTTGGTTTATCCAGGCGGCGGTGCAGGTATCTCCCGCGTATATGAAGAGAAAATCCCCTTTTCCATCTCGCATAATATTCTTGATGATCTGGTAAAAATGTATAATAATTCCTCTGAAGTATGTACGATCTCCGGTGGTAAAACGAAAATACTTTTTATGCCGGGAAGCATGTACACACTCCTCTGGCGTCTGCATAGCGGGACCAGTGCAAAGAGTATCTATGAAGATATCTCACCAATTAAAAATGACATCGGGAAAGAAATTGTAAGTGACAACATCACGTTCTATGATGATCCTCTCAATGATGAAGTTCCCGGAGCTCGCAGCTTTGATGACGAAGGTGTCCCGACCAAAAAGATGAATATTATAGAAAAAGGTGTTCTCAAAAACTTCTTTTATGATCTCAACTACGCACAGAAGCTGGGTGCGAAATCAACCGGTCATGGATACCGAACCACCATGTGGGGAGGTGACAGCATCACATTAAAACCTTCCCCGCGACTGGGTCATCCACGAATAGAACCAGGTGAAAAATCATTTGAAGAGCTTGTTGCAATGATGGATAAAGGCATTATTCTGGACGGTGTTATGGGAGCTCACAGCGGCAATATTCCTAATGGCGATTATTCAGTTGGTGTTAGTCCCGGCTTATATGTTGAGAAAGGCGAGATCGTGGGTCGCGTAAAAGATGTAATGGTTGCAGGAAATGTTTATGATACTCTGAAAAAAGTCATCGCTATTGAGAACAGACTTCACCCATGCTGGGGTGGAAGAATGCCTGCAATTCTGTGTGACAGCATAAGCGTTTCATCAAAATAATAGTATAGTGAATAAAGATCAACGATTTGAGATTTGAGAAATTGTTTATAGAATAATTTAAATACTTAAGTTTGATGTTTGATATTATAAAATCTCTTTTTCGTGCTTTTCGTGTTTTTCGTGGTTAAAAATTAATATGTAGGAGATATAATGGCAAAACAGAAAATTATTAAAGCGAGTGTACTCTTTGACGGAAAGGGTAAAGCAGAAAACAAATACATTGTTGTTGAAGGTAAGAAAATTATTGATATTTCTGACAAAAAAACGAAGGCGGATTTTGAAGGATGGGTAACTCCCGCCCTTATCGATGCACACTCTCACATTGGCATGGACCGCGAAGGCGAGCCATGGACAGAGTCGGAAACAAATGATATCACTAACCAGATACTCCCGCTCGATAACCCTATCGACAGCATCTATTTTGATGACCGTGCATTCAAGGATGCAGTAGATTTTGGAGTGCTTTATAGCTGCGTAGTGCCCGGAAGCGGAAATCTCATTGGCGGACAGGCAATGATCATCAAGAATTTTGGGAAAAATCGTGATGATGCTTTTATGAAGGCATATGGCTTCAAGATGGCGCTGGGATTTAATCCGCGCTCTACAACAGACTGGAAAGGCGAACGCTCAAACACGCGGATGGGTGCGTATGCTCTTCTTGAGAAAAAGCTGGATGAAGTGCTTATCAAACAGGAAAAGGCAGAAGTCGCAAAAGATAAAAAGATCATCGAACTTCAAGCAAAATATAAAAAGAAAAAGATCAGCAAGAAGGATTTCGATGTAGATAAAAGAATAATTGAACGAGAATTTGAACTTGGATTCTCTCCAGAAGACAAGGCTCTTCTCACTCTGTTATCCGGTCAATATACTTCAAAAGTGCATGTCCATAAAGACGATGACGTGCTGTATCTCATTCATCTTGCAAAAAAGTACAAGATAAAATGTACGGCAGATCATACGGGTGATGTCTTTCATAAAGATATTTTTGATGCGCTTGCAAAGAACGATATCCCGGTTGTGTATGGACCTCTCGGCTCAGTGGGATATAAAGTAGAGCTGAAGCACGCATATTATCAGAACACGCTTCTCCTTATGCAATCAAAAGCATTTTACGGTTTGATGACAGATCATCCTGTGATACACACGATTGCACTGCGCGATAGTCTGAAATATTTCATGATACAGGGCATGTCCGAGGAAGATGCGATCTCGCTCATTACTTACAAAAATGCAAAAATACTTCATATTGATGACATTCTAGGCACTGTCGAACCGGGTAAGCTTGCCAGTCTGGTTGTGTGGGATAAAAATCCTCTGCATTTGGGCGCATTCCCCAAAATGGTCATGGCAGAAGGCGCTGTCATCAGAAAGAAGTAAGGAGAAACTCAACTGAAAAAATATTTACTTGTTATCATAGTTCTACTCATTGCCACAAGTTGTGCAATACAAAAAGGGCATCAACAATTTGATCCTCTTCCCTCATGGAATGATAGAGACACAAAATCAGAAATCATGACCTTTGCAGATAATGTAACCGATCCGGCAAGCATTAATTATGTACCTCCTCAAGATAGAATAGCAACCTTCGATTTTGATGGCACGGTCTATTGCGAAAAGCCTATCTATGCAAATTTCGCAGTGTGCATATCTCATTATAGAGAAGCGGTTAAGCAGGATCCAGGTCTGAAAGACATACAACCCTACAAAGCTGCGATAGAAAATGATTATGACTACATGAATAGTCATATTGTAGAATTTCTTACACTGGATTATGTGGGAAAAGCAGAAGGAAATTATATCGCATCCGTGTCTGCATTTATTGATACAGCGGTTCATTCTGAACTTAATATTCCTTACAAATATCTTTTTTACATTCCAATGGTGGAATTGATTGAATATCTGCTTCAGAAAGATTTTCAGGTGTTCATCAGTTCAGGTTCAATGACAGGATTTCTTAGAGGAGCATGCACAGAACATCTCCCAATCGAGCCATGGCATATTGTGGGATCGCGTGTACAATTAGAATATAGTGATAAGGATTCTGCAATAGCATTCCTGAGGAAAGAAAATATCATACATAACAATGACGCAAATGGAAAAGCCATCGGAATATATAATCATATCGGCAAACCTCCGATTATTGCAGTGGGTAATACATGTGGAGATGTCGAAATGCTGCGCTATGCACAGGATAATGATCTACCACATTTAGTGCTCGTGGTTAATCATGATGACAGCAAGCGTGAATATGAATATTATGATAATAAACTTATTGAGCTGTGCAAACAAAATGGCTGGATTGTTATCAGTATGAATAAGGACTTCAAAAATATTTTTATCAAATGAAGGGTAAAATATTGACAGTATTTAATTAATTTTTTTTCTTTCTCAAAAAGCCTGATTAAAGAATTAGAGGAAACTATGAAAGGGGACGCCATGAAAAGGGTCATTATTTATTTGGGAATATTGCTTATTTTTCTCGCAGGATGTGACACCTCCATCGATTATGCTATGAAGATGTATATGCGTGACGATGCTGATCGAGTGGAAATTCTCTTCAATACAGGGCAAAATCATAAAGGAATGAAGCCGGTTCTGGCTCAGACTTTTATGGATCGCGAAAATATTGAGAGGGTGCTGTCATTCATCACAAAAAAACCTGCTGAGTTTTACAAATGCGGGTATTCCGGCGAGATCATCTTTCTGAGTGATGAAAATAGTGGAACCACGGAAAGGATGAAGTTCAATATTGAACCTGGATGTGAGCATATAGTCTATATGTTCAACCGAGAGTTATACTCGAG
>CAYUTH010000032.1:0-15468 GCA_964447485.1 uncultured Candidatus Cloacimonadota bacterium
TTCACAGGGCTTGTTGAAATACAGGAAAAATCTTGTAAATTATTATAATAAGCACAAGATTCCTATCAAAATTGAAGATGTGATCGTGACAACTGCAGGTTCGGAGGCAATTATTTTTGCACTTCTTGCGACTTGCAATGTGGGCGACGAAGTAATAGTTCCAGAACCTTTCTATACAAATTATAATGGATTTGCAACGATTGCAGGAGTGAAGCTCACACCGCTCACAACCTACGCAGAAGAAGGATTTGCATTGCCATCAAATGAAAAAATAATAGCGTGCATCACGGATAAGACAAAGGCAATTCTTTTCAGTAATCCGGGAAATCCAACAGGCGCTGTCTATCTAAAAAATGATCTTGACCGATTGGCAGACATTGCACTTGAATATGATCTCTATCTTATTTCTGATGAAGTGTATCGGGAATTTGTGTATGATGGTCTTTCGCATGTGAGTATTCTCCATATTAACGGGATTGAAGATCGTGCAATTATGGTTGACAGCATTTCAAAACGATATAGTGCATGCGGTGCGAGAATCGGCTGCATCATTTCCAGGAATCAAGTGCTTATGCAGTCATTGCTGAAATTTGCCCAGGCACGGCTCTGCCCTCCGACGATCGATCAGCTTGCAGCAAATGCAGCAGTAGATATCCAGGACGAGTATTTTGTTAATGTACTGCAAGAATATGATAAACGAAGAAATATCGTGTATGATGAAGTCCAGCAAATCGAAGGTGTCGTGTGTGTAAAACCTCAGGGTGCATTTTATATTATTGTAAAACTTCCTATTGAAGATGCTGAGGATTTTGCTATATGGATGCTTGAGGAATTTTCTGAGAATAATGAGACTGTCATGTTCGCGCCGGCTGAGGGATTCTATGCAACTCCCGGTCTTGGTAGAAATGAAGTCCGTCTTGCATATATTTTAAATGAGAAGGCGCTGAAACGTGCAATGTTCCTGTTCCGAAAAGGATTACAGGAATATATGAGAAAAAATTAATGATTGGAGTATGATATGAAGCACATGGTGTTACTTGGATTGTGTGTCTTATTGAGTTCATCTTTATTTGGAGAAGTAATCGAGCTCTCACCGGATCAGACAGTAGTCGATGTTACACATTTTGACCAAAATAAAGTGATTATGCAGATCACTCTCGACAAATTCGAGAGAACGGTTCAGCAAAAAGGCGATTTAGCATTTGATAATCTCTTTGTTGATTCGTGGAGCAGATTGAGAGAAGAAGGATATCCTGCGTTGCCGTCAATCAGAAAAATGGTCATGGTTCCCAGCGATGGCTCTATTGATGTAGAAATTAATGTAGTACACAGCGCAGAATATGAGAACATTCTTCCGTATCCGGCTCAACCGTCAGCAGTTGATAATGATGCTTTTGATACACCGCCATTTACCTATAACGAGCAATTTTATACTTCTCAAAACACATATCCCCAGAAAATGTACTCCATATCGGATGTGTTCACAATACGAGGTTTAAGTTTTGTCTATCTTACGATCACACCATTTCAATATCATGCTTCTAAAAATATACTTTCCGTTGCAGAAGAATTTGAAATTTCTATAAATATTTCCGGCACTTATGAATTTGATGACAGACTTTATTCAAAAAATTTAAGCTCAATTGTTTTGAATAATGCAATCAATCCAGTGTATGAAATTCCCCAAAGAACTCATCCAAAAGATGTTGATGGTGCAGATTTGATCATTGTCACTACTTATGATTTTATGGATGCTGCTGAGACGCTGAAAGAATGGAAATCGCAGAAGGGATTTTATACGGACATTGCATACTTAGAAGAAATTGGCTCAACTGCTTCCAATATTTATACTTACCTTTTTCTTGCATATGAGATTTGGTCTCTTCCTCCTTCTTTTGTGATTTTTTTAGGAGATTCAGATATTGTACCCACAAATTATATTCCGGATCAACTTTCCGGTGGTTACTTAGGAACGGATAGACCATATGCGTGTATGGATGGCGATTATCATCCTGATTTCGGGTATGGAAGATTGTCTGTGGATGATGAGCAACAAGCATTTGTAGTGATAGATAAGATAATTCAATATGAGAAAAATCCTCCAGCGCTGTCATCATTTTACGAAGATGTTGTCAATGCCGGATACTTCCAGGATGATGAACATAATGGATATGAAACAAGGCGTTTTATAAAAACTTCTGAGGAAATGCGCGACTTCCTTCTTTCCGAAAATTACGATGCAGAAAGAATTTATGTAACAGAAGGATCTGTGACCCCGACTCATTATAATAATGGTTACTATGCAAACGGAGGACCGATCCCTGATGAATTGTTGAGAGCAAATGGTTTTCCCTGGAATGGAAATGCGACAGATATCACAAATGCGATTAACAATGGCATTTTTATGCTCACTCATAGGGATCACGGGTATACTGCCGGGTGGGGTGATCCTGCATATAGTAACGCAAATATAGCCCAGCTTACCAATGGAGAATTACTTCCAATGGTATTCAGTATAAACTGCCAGACCGCTTGGTTTGACAGCGAAACTGATGATGATCCCGGCACATTTGAATGCTTCACAGAGATGTTCATCAGAAAAGAGGATGGGGGAGCTGTCAGCACAATTGGGGCATGCAGAAATTCTCTCAGCGGGTATAATGATTTTCTTGCACTTGGCATGATAGACGGAATGTGGAATAATTTCCTGCCTGATTTCGGCTTTGATACAAATGGGTATCTTGGCTATGTACTTTATCAGGGCTTGATCGCAATGGAAGAGATGTGGAATCCTTTGCAATATGAGTTTGATATCTTTCATGTAATTGGCGATCCGACTATTCAAATCTGGCGGGAGCAGCCACAGGAAATTACTGCAATCCATGATCCAAGCTTCACCTATGATATTACTTCTATTCCGATCACTACCAATATCGATGAAGGAATAGCTACTTTGGTCGTGGATGGCGAGCTTATTGGAAAAACGGAATTTACTTCCTCAACCTTTGACCTTTATTTATCCGAATCCTTGTCCACACCTCAAACAGGAACGATTACAATTACTGCACGAGATCATCAGCCCTATGTTCAATCTGTGACATTTATTCCACCCAATGGAAGTTTTGTTATAATAGATAATTTCTCAATTTCTGATTTAAATGGAAATGCCGATGGGGAATGGGATGCAGGTGAGGAAATAGTTTTGACCTACAATATGACGAATGTGGGTAATGAACCGGTTGATAGTGTTGATTTTGAAATAGATACTGATGAGAGCTTTTTAGATATTACTCAACCAGTCACAACGATTATTGGTTTGCTGCCAAGTGAATCCATAATGTATAGCACTGATGCTTTGATATCGATAGATTGTACACACAACCAGAGAATCACTTTGGAAGCGATAGTGAGTAATCTCGGATCGGATTTTGTAGATATTCAGAATTTCAATGTTGTCAAACTGCCGAAGATCGTACTGCCAATAGATTCCGTCTATTACGAAGTATCTGATAACTCGGTAGTGAGCGTGCCCTTTGAGATTCAGAACATTGGCGCTGATACGCTTCGATGCATACTGATCAATCATTCACATCAATGTGCGAATCTTACTGAGAATGCTTCATATCTTACAATTCCACATGTGATTGAATTTGAAAATCTAAGCCAGCTTACTTTAACAATGTGGTTAAAACTCAGCCAGATATCACAACCCGGATTTATATTGAATAAAGGACTTATCAACGGGGATTTGAGTTTTACTATATCGATGACTAGTAACTCGACATTGTTATACAAATTCAGGGATGCATCAGGCGCTGATTTTCAGAAAATCGTGAGTTTAGATGTCGCACTTGATGAATGGTTCAATCTCGCATTCGTTGTGGATGAAACCTCAATTACATCCTATTTGAACGGTGAACTACTCGACACTGATTCTTTTACCTCTCCGATTTATTCAACCGATGCAGATATCTTAGTGGGATCATATGTGAATTCCGTGTATGAATTTAATGGGCATATTGATGAGCTCGGAATCTATACTGAAGCTTTCACACAGAACGAATTGCAGGATATGCTCTGCTCAACTGCAAGAGGAAATTCACCAGGTATGCTCAGTTATTATAAGTTTGATGCTGAGACAGAAGCTTATGATTATACGGGCTATAATGATGCCATTCCAGAAGGCTCGGTCTCATTTGATGATGCAGGTGCTCCTGTCATGACATGGTTTGGTTTTGACTGCTCGGAATTAATTGTGGAGCCCTATCAGAATGTAGTTATGGATATTTCATTTAATACTCTGGGCTATGATCCGCAATTGTTCTCATCATACATGGAGATATCATCAAATGCAGAAAATAGAAGCGATTTATTGATACCGATTGAATTGCTGTATGAACCGTACAGTGTCGATCAAAATAATACTTACAGGGCTCTCTCATTTTTCTATTCAAATCCTTTCTCTCCTCATGATGAAATACAATTCAGCCTGAAAACTCAACAGCATATTTCTGTGGATATCTATAATTTGAAGGGACAGTTCGTCACAAATATTATTGATGATATGTTAGCACCTCAGTACTATTCTTATCAATGGAATGGGAAAGACCACTCAGGCAGAACAATAGAAAATGGAGTGTATTTCATACGAATTAATTCCGAAGAAAGTACAACTTTCAAGAAAATGGTTTTCTTGAGATAGTATTGAAGGGCAATGGAGACAAAAATAAACAAAATTTTGTTACTTGTTTGTAGTATCAGTTTGTTGTTTCCACTTGCTCTTTCTGCAGTTCAGAACACTCAGATCCTTGATTCTCTCATAGTTTCAGGGAAAGAAAACTTTGAAAAAGGGCGAGATAATTACGCAATATACATTCTTTTACGAGCAAAGGAATTAGCAGAAAACCTTCAAGATGTTGATAAAATAATATCGATAAATAGACTGTTTGCTGAAATTTACGAAAAACAAGAGGATTATAAATCTGCAAATATTTACTTAAGGAGACTTCAAAATATACAGGATAGTCTCTTATTGCAGCACCTTGAACAAATATATTTTTATGAACAGGACGAGACCAAATCCTTAAAACATCAGACGTATATTGAGGGACTGGAAATATCCAAAAGAAATCAGTTTACTTTGTTCGTAATTCTCTTTTTTGTACTCATGCTCATTTCATTTATTGTTATTTATATTAAAGGCAAACATTCTGAAAAACGAATGCAATTGATCATTGATGAGCAAACGAAAGATCTTAAAGAAACGAATCTCAAGCTGGAGCAAGAAATTCGAGAAAAGGCAGAGAGTGAGGATAAATTCAGAACAATTTATGAGAATGCTCCTATAATGATAGATGCATTTAGCGAAGATGGGAAATGCTTGCTCTGGAATAAAGAATGCGAAAAGCAGCTCGGGTGGTCAAAAGATGATCTGAACAATTCTGGTGAGCCTTTATCTCTTGTTTATCCAATAAAAAAAGAAAGAGAACAAGTACTCGAGTGGATTAAAAATGCAGATGGCAGCTTTAATGAGAATAGAGCAACTACTAAAGATGGTTCTATGAAGATCCAGTTATGGGCAAATTATAGATTAGCTCCAGGTTTTTGCCTTTGCGTAGGATATGATATTACTGATAGAAAAAAGTCTGAGATAGAATTAATAGAAAGTAAGGAACGCTACAAACAATTAATATTTAATTCTCCATCGTTGATACTGGAAGTTGATTGGGAAACTTTCGAGATTAAAAGTTGTAATCCAGCGATGGCAAAAAGCCTCGGAACCACAGCAAAAGATGCAACGGGAAGGGATATTCGAGAACTTCTTTCAAAGGAAATACTTAAGAGCAGAATGGAAATTGGTTTGAAGGCTTTGGCAGAAAATAAAACTCTCACATTTGAAGATTCCAGTCATGGACGGTTTTTTTATAATACAGTGATACCTATCATTACAACTGATATAAAAACTCTTCAAATAGTATCATATGATATCACCGAGCGAAAGCAGGTTGAGATACAGCTCAAAGCAAGAGAAGCGTTACTTCAGTCCTTGATCTACAATATTCCACTTGAATTTTATGCGCGGGATAAAAATAGAAAAGTGTTCATGCAAAGTGCTCGATCAATTGAAAAGTGGGGTGATCTCTCTGGTAAAACAGTTGATTATCACCAAATTGATGAATCTATAAAAAAATTGTGGAATAAATGGTTAACATCAGCGTATGCAGACCAAGAAGTTGAAGGTACTTACGATATATATATAAAAAATGAACTGCATCATATGAAAACCTTACTTGCTCCCATTAAAAGGGATAATGAGATCATAGGGATTCTGGGGACGGATATCGATATTACTGAAATGAAAGAGAATGAGAAAAAGTTGCTGATCATGAAAGATGACCTTGAAAACATGGTTGGGGCTGAAATAGAAAAAAGAAAGACACAACAGGAGCTCCTTATTCAGAAATCTAAGCTGGAATCTCTTGGACAGCTTGCTGCCGGCATTGCTCATGAAATAAACCAACCGATTGGATTGATAGCGCTGGGAGTGGATAATATTTCTGAAAGATTAAAATCCGGAAGTGATGTATCTGCTCCATATCTGATGGAAAAAATTGATAAATTTTTCAAATATATTGAAAGAATTCATCAGATAATTGATCATATAAGTACTTTTTCCAGGGATCAGAAGGATATTACATTTGATGAAGTAAATATTAATGCTATTGTTGAGCAAGCATTAGCCATGATAAAGCTGCAGTATGAGGATCATGAGATTCATTTTGAAACATATCTTGGAGAAAATCTTCCAATGATATTGGGCAACTCATTCAAGATAGAGCAGGTTCTTCTTAACCTCCTTTCCAATTCTCACGATGCCCTTGAAGCAAAGACGAACACTGGCGCGGATTTCCAAAAAATGATAACAATTAAGACATTCAAAAAAGGTAAATATATAATTATTGAATTTACAGATAATGGAATTGGCATGTCCTCAAAGGAGATAGAAAGCATTTTTGATCCTTTCTATACAACAAAGGGACCGGATATGGGAACAGGATTGGGATTATCCATATCCTATGGTATTCTTGAGGAGATGAAAGCAGAGATATCCGCAAAAAGTGTTCCCGACGAATTTACGACTTTTACAATAAAATTTCAGACCTATTAAAGAAAACAGTTTCATACCTGTAATCTTTTTGCAACAACTGTTCGAAATCGAGCAATCGCATAGAAATTTCATAACTTGCAATATAACTGCAATATAAGTAGAATCTGCACTCATTTTACTATAAAAAAATTGACCGAAACCGAACAATTTATAGATAAGTAAAAATATGTGATATTTGCTAATTGGCTAATGGTAAGCGAGTTAACATATTTGGCACACAATTTGCTTATAATAAAGCAAACGGATGATTCTCATGAATATACTTTTAGTAAACTTTGTAAAAGATAAGCTCAATGAGCTTGATGAGTACTTAAATGCTCAGGGATATGAAGTATATTCTGCGGAAAATGACCTGGAAGCAGTTCAGATCCTCAATAATACACACATCAATGAGGTGGTAGTCCACCTTACAAAGATCATGAATATCGGATTGATAAATTATATGAATCATCATTTTTCTGATCTGCGAGTAGTATTAGTGACGAATAATTATGTTGAACAGGCAATTTCCATAATAAAACACACTGACTGTGAAATAATCCATGAACCTTTTACGTTATCTACTTTTAGGCAAACGCTCGAGAATTAGGTAAAATGAAAGTGCAAATAGGTTTTCTTAACGTTGGCTCGGCTTATCGAATCAATCGAAGGAATTTCGAGGAGAAAGGTTAGCTTTCTCAATGGAAGAACTCAAAATCCTCATTTTAGATGATGAAAAGGGATATCGTGAGGGAATCGAGGAGTATTTGTTAACGCAGGGCTTCACTGTGTTTCATGCGGAGAAGCCCTCGGAGGGATTTCAAGTTTTAAAGGATGAACCATGCGATATTGTGATACTGGATCTCAAATTGCCAGAAATGAACGGTGTTCAGGTTCTCCGCAAAATTAAGAAATCCTATCCGGAAACAGAGATCATAATGATCACAGCACATGGAGATATGGAAAGCGTTATTGAATCCTTGCGATATGGAGCTTCGGATTTTTTTACGAAACCGTTTCGGCTACTGGATCTAAAGACCGCGATAGAACGCACAAAAAGGTTCATTGCTCTTCAGAAAAGGATCACAGGTCTGAAGTTTCAGTACGATCATCTCGTTTCACAAATCAAGGATGCCGACGGCACAACCATTATCGGTAAGAGTACAGCAATAAAAGAGATATTGAATTTGATGAAAAAGGTTGCAGGAAGTGATAATACGACTATTCTTGTAACTGGAGAAAGCGGGACCGGTAAGGAAATTGTCGCAAGAGGAATTAACTCATTGAGCGCTCGAAAGAGCCACACTTTTTTAGATATCAATTGCAGCTCGATACCTGATAATCTCTTTGAAAGTGAATTTTTCGGGCACAAGAGAGGCGCTTTTACAGGCGCAATCGAACATAAATCGGGATATTTTGAGGTTGCCAATCACGGGACGATATTTTTAGACGAGATCTGCGATATGCCCAAACATATGCAGACTAAACTTCTGAGAGTTCTGGAGGGGAACATTTTCAGAAGAGTCGGGAGTAATAGAGATATAAAATTCGATGTACGCGTTATCTCAGCAACGAATCAAGATATTGATTCTCATGTGAAAAATCATGAATTTAGAGAGGACCTTCTCTATCGTCTTAATACATTTCGCATTCACATTCCACCATTACGGGAAAGAAAGGATGATATAAAACCGTTGCTTGATTATTTTGTGAAAGTATATTCCAAAAAGTTAAAAAAGCCTGTTAAAAACGTGAGTAATCGTATCTACGATTATTTATTCAAGTATGAATTTCCGGGGAATGTACGAGAATTACGGAATATGGTAGAAAGGGCTTTGATACTCTGCGATAATTCAACACTTCGGCTTGAACATTTTACCCTTCTCTCAGAAAAAGATGCTGAAATTGATGAAGATACATTGGACCTTGCTGTGCTTGATAAGAAAGAAAGGGAGATGCTTAAAAAAGCCCTCAAGAGATCTGGCAACAACAAAACCAATGCAGCAAAATTATTAAACATTTCCCGTTCAGCTCTCAATCGTAAAATAGAAAAATATAAACTGTAGGAGAAGATTTATGAACAGGATACTTTTAATTAGTCTGATAGTATCATTAGTAATAATCATAGGCGCAATTATAGGTTTTTTCCTCAATAGAAAAACAGATATGGGGATAAAATAGCATACAATTAAACATAGCTTGGAAAATCAATATTTTTCTTGACAAGCCCCTTTGTAAAAATATCAAGTATTCAAAACATGCTGGAGGCAGTATGAAAAAGTTAATTATTATGTTAGTAATTTTATTCTTTTTTGTTGCTGTGTCACTGTGTGCACAATCAGTAATCTGGGAAGAGAATTTTAATACAAATCCCGGCACATGGGGATTGGATTCAAACTGGAGCATTCAAGGTGGTGCATTAGTGTTTTTATGGTCACCCATAGTTGCCCCCTATGATCTCAGTGCAACATCACCATTTATCAATTTACCAATAAATGTAGGGGATCTGACAGTTTCACAGTATATCGACGAGTATTCGACCAATGCAGGAGAGGTAGCAAACATCGAATTAATCCTACCAGGCAGTACTGAGATACTCTGGAGTTTCGATTTAGTCGGTAATGACTGGGGTTACTCTGGCGGCAAAGACATTAGTTTTTCATTATACCCTTATGCAGGGCAGCAAGTTCAGATCAGGTTTAGAAGCTACGGAGGAAGTACTTATAATATAAATTATTGGTACATTTATAATGTTGCGATCAATGCTTCTCTCGACCACGATCTCGCAGCAACAAACATTTCCGGCAATAATCTTCTCAATGTCGGGCAGCAAGGATTATGGCATGTAACGGTCAAAAACACCGGGCTGAACACTGAATCCAATTATGAAGTAAATCTTATGCGGGAGCCGGGCATCGTGTTAGGAGCCACTATAGCATCTGCACCTCTTGGTCCCGATCAGGAAGTAGTCTATCCATTCAATTGGACGCCGGATATTAGTGAAGTGGTTAATCTGTATGGTCAGGTTATCTTGCCTGGCGATGAGTTCGTGGATAATAATATGACGAATCCATTTCTGGTTAATATTTATCCTGATGACCCGATCCATGTACTCGTTTGGGATAATGATAATGCTTCGGACATTGATGGAATCGGCACACAGGTTTTTCTTGAAGAAGCTCTCACTGCCAATAATGTAACGTATGACACATACACTTATCTTCCTGCAAGTCTCACACCATATGATGCCATTTTTGTTGCACTCGGCATCTATTGTGTTGGGTGAGGTACGACACCTCCAGGTTCCGTCGGAACCTCTGACCAAACGACTTTAATGAACTATCTTTATGGTGGACATCCAATTTATATTGAAGGTTCAGATCTGGGTTATTCACACCAGGGAACTGCTTTCTTAGCAAGTCTCGGATGCAGTTTTTTATCGAATGATACACAAAATATTGGTACTATGACTGGTGTGTCAGGAACTGTTGGGGAAGATTTTGTTTTTCCATTCACCACAAATACTGATGCAAATTATTCAGTAGATGAGATAGGCGGACTATTCAGCAGAAGTATTGCATTTAGGTCGGACAACGGCTACTCCCGTACTATTGCTTATGCAGGAGCGAATTATAGCACCATTGCAACAACGCCAATACTCGGCGGATTAGAAAATACTGATATGAACTCAAAAGCTGATTTGATAGCAACATATCTCGGATACCTGCTTAAAATAAATGGCGTATTTCGCGGTGTGGTAACAGACAATAGTACAGGCGATCCTGTTCAAAATGCCACAGTGAATGTTGGAGGATATAGTGGTGTGACAAACTCATATGGGCTTTGTGCGATCGAAGTACCTCCCGGGTCATATGGCATAAGCTGCACACATCCGAATTATGCAACTTTCGTGTATCCATCAGAAATTATAATAGACTATAATGATACGTACTGGATGGATATTTCTCTTACTCCAAATGTTTCAATTGATGATTTTGAGCAACAAGACTGCATCACACGTATCTTTCCAAATCCCTGTACCACTCAAACTGCAATTAAATATTTTATGAAATCTTCAGGAAATGTAGATATCAGCGTATTTAATATCAAGGGACAAAAGGTGAGTACTTTGGTTGATGAGTACAAACAAGCCGGTTATCATGATGAAACATTTAATAATTCATCTGGATATACGGCAGGACTTTCTTCCGGTATCTATTTCATGAAATTGGAAACAGAGCAAGCCACTCATATTGAGAAATTCATAATTCTTGAGTAAAATAACATATATAAAGAATAAGCCAGTTCAATATTTGAGCTGGCTTTTTTTTTATTAAAATTTGGTAGCCCCAAGGGGAATCGAACCCCTGTTACCGGAATGAGAATCCGGCGTCCTTACCCCTAGACGATGGGGCCACGTGGGATTTGTTTATTTGGTGGGGGATTTTGCTGTCAAGAATTACAGGTATCCAAAAATAACACACCCCGATTCCTTCGGAATCACCCCTTTCGAGAGGGGATTCAGACGATAATTATTAATAGATGATATGAGTTGAAAATATCGAAAAAGGAGGTGTGTAAATTCCTGATAATTCAAACTATCTGATAACTTTAAATGACTTAGAAAACTAAATAATTGACAAAATAAATCACTAAATATCCTTGCATCCATGAAAGAGGAAATAACGGAAACGATTTCGGAACTTGTTGAGCGTTTTAATAGAAACAAGGACGTATACAAAAATCCAAAATACAAGGAAACCCAACTGAGGCGCGAATTCCTCGACCCGTTCTTTACTGCATTGGGATGGGATATGGATAATAAACAGGGGCATGCCGAGCAGTATAAAGATATCGTTCATGAAGATACAATCAAAATAAAGGGAACGACAAAAGCCCCGGATTATTCATTCAGGATAGGCGGTGTGAGAAAATTCTTTATAGAAGCAAAAAAACCTGCAATAGATATTAAATATGATATCCATCCATCTTTCCAATTGAGAAGGTATGCATGGAGTGCAAAATTGCCTATTTCAATACTCACAGACTTTGAAGAGTTTTCTGTGTATGACTGCCGCATTAAGCCGAACAAAAATGATAAAGCAAGTGTCGGAAGAATTTATTATCAAACCTACGATCATTATCTTGATGATTTGGAATTTATTTATAACACGTTTTCAAGAGATGCAATTCTTAAAGGCAGTTTTGACAAATATACAGAAACTGCTACCAAGAAAAGAGGGACCTCGGAAGTCGATCAGGAATTTCTCAAAGAAATTGAGAACTGGCGGGATGTTCTTGCAAAAAATATAGCTCTCAGGAATAAAGACTTATCCATATTTGAACTCAATAGAATCGTTCAACTTACTATTGATAGGATCATATTTCTCCGCATTGCCGAAGATAGGGGAATTGAGGATTATAGAAATCTGTTTAATGTAGGAAATAAGAAAAATATCTATAAATCCCTTTTTGCTGTTTTCGTGCAGGCAGATTCGAAGTATAATAGTGGAATCTTTGATTTTAGAAACGATAAAATTTCAAAAAATATTATCATCGATGACAAAGTCTTGAAACCAATACTTCAGAAGCTATACTATCCCGATAGTCCTTATGAATTCTCGGTGCTCCCTTCAGACATTCTTGGAAACATTTATGAACAATTTTTAGGAAAAACTATCCGATTAACAGCTTCTCATCAGGCAAAGATAGAAGAAAAACCGGAAGTGCGAAAAGCCGGAGGTGTCTATTATACCCCGCGATATATTGTGGACTATATTGTAAAAAACACTGTAGGTGAAAAAATAAAAGGGAAATCACCTGCTCAAATCTCAAAATTGACTGTCTGCGATCCGGCATGCGGTTCCGGAAGTTTTTTGATTCAGGCATACCAGTATTTATTGGATCATCATCTCAAATATTATCAAAACGATCCAACAAAAAATAAAAATAAAATAGTCGAGATCGGCTACAAAAGCTATCGGCTGACAACTAAAGAAAAGAAGCGAATCCTTCTTAATAATATATATGGCGTCGATATCGATCCTCAAGCTGTAGAAGTTACAAAATTATCACTTCTTTTGAAAGTCTTGGAAGGTGAGAATCGAGATACACTCTACAAAACCCGTGAGCTTTTTCAGGAGAGAGCATTGCCGAATTTGAGTAATAATATTAAATGCGGGAATAGTCTGATTGGAACTGATTTTTATGATGAACAGGATATGACATTCTTTGAAAATGAGGATATGAGACGAATAAATGCCTTTGACTGGAATAAAGAATTTCCGCATATATTCGAAACAGCCGCCAACAAAATCCCCCTGAGTAAAGGGGGAAAGTTGAGCAAAGCGAAACAGGGGGATGTTCCTGACAATAGCGGGTTTGATGTGGTTATTGGAAATCCACCGTATGTAGAGTTTAAGCAATTGGATAAATCTATAAAAAATGCACTTGAAAAGTTCTATTTTTCCACAAAAGGGAAATACGATTTGTTTATTCCATTTATCGAAAAATCTATAAATCTCATTAATAAAACTGGTGTTTCTTCATTTATTGTACCCTCAATGTTTTCAAAAAGAGATTTTGGGAAAAATATCAGGAGTTATATTTCAAGTAATGTTTTTATATCAGAAATTGTATATTTTGCAGATTTTCAAATTTTCAAAAACGTCACAAATTACCCATTAATTTTCATTTTATCCAAAGAACAACAGAAAAAAACTAAAATAAAATTATTTCAAAATAACACAAAACTATCTCATATAGAAGTGGAAAAATATATTAATAATAATAATTGTGATGATAATTTTAAAAGTTATTTTGTAGAAGTAGATAGATTTAAGGAGCTACCTTGGGATTTTCATCATAATGATTTGAGAAGACTGAAAGTTAAATTGGAAAAACTATCTGGAGTTAAAAAGTTAAAAGATATTACTGATTATATTTTTGAGGGAATAGCAACTGGTAAAGATGAAGTGTTTTTTGTAACTGAGAAAGAGATCAACGAATATAGTCTTGAAGAAGAAGTTGTATTTCCAATTTATCGAGGAAGAGATATTCGAAAATATTATTCACAATGGTCGGGAACGTATGTTATTTATCCCTACAATAAAATTACAAATAAAGTAATTCCCGAAAAAGAACTAAAGGAAAATTTTCCTTTTGTATATAATTATTTACTCCAAAATAAGCACAAATTACAAGGAAGAAGCTATTTTGAAAAATCTAACAAAATTTGGTATGAACTTTGGTGTGAAAGAATTTTTTCAAAATTTGGGAAAACAAAAATTGTTTGTGCAGAAATATCACCAGAGAACAGATTTTACATAGATGAGAAAAAATATTTAGGAAATACAAAAACATTTCATATTGTGTTAAAAGAGAATTATCAGAGTGAGTATTTATACATTTTAAGCATTCTAAATTCGAGATTAATGAACTTCTATCATAAAATAATTTCAGTTCCCAAAGCTGGTGGTAATTATGAATATAAAACACAATTCCTGAATTTTTATCCGATCAGATTAGTAGATATGTCAATCAAGAAAGAAAAGCAAACCTACGATACACTCGTTTCCCTTGTAGATCAGATGCTCGAAACTCAAAAGCTGTATCATGCAGCAAAACTTGAGCGGGATAAAAAGTTGTATAAACAAAAAATAGATATTATCGATAATAAAATAGATAAACTGGTTTATGCGTTGTATGGATTGACCGATGAGGAAATAGAGATTGTTGAAAAGAGTGTCAAGCGATAACACGCATCTTTTACATGTCTCGGCGGATAATTGCTATTAAGGATTTATCATCACAAATGAACACACCCCGTCTTCTGTCTTCATTCCATTACGCCATGACAGGTCCAACAAGTTGGAATCACCCCTCTCGAGAGGGGATTTGTATATATTATGCATGTCTCTGGTTTTGATCTGATGTATCCAAAAATCTCCTCTAAAAAGAGGAGTCCGGCTTAAGCCGGGAGGTGTGTACATTGCCACAATAGGGACGCATTATGCAACTCTATTATGACCCAAAATTAAAGCATTTAGCAAAGAAACTTCGTAAGAATATGACGCTCCCGGAAGTACTACTCTGGAATCAACTGAAAGGAAAAAAGTTAGGGTATGATTTTCATCGTCAGAAACCAATTGGCCACTACATTGCAGATTTTTATTGTCCTAAACTCAAATTAATCATTGAAGTAGATGGGCAAGTACATCTTGAAAAAGGAGAGTATGATATGAAAAGACAATCAAAATTAGAATCAATTGGTTTACATATTTTACGATTTACAGCTACAGATATTTTAAAGAATTTGAATG
>CAYUTH010000033.1:0-15343 GCA_964447485.1 uncultured Candidatus Cloacimonadota bacterium
GACCGCAGCAAGTATCGCAAAAATAAAAGCGCCGATTATAGGCGGCATACTGAAATAAAAGGCAATACCTACGCCACCAAGAACTGCGTGTGCGATCCCGCCGCTGATAAAAGTTATCTTTTTTACCACGACGAATGTTCCGGTTATTCCGCATACGACACTCGCTAATATTCCCGCAATGATAGCATTTTGAAGAAATGTGTATGTTGCGATGCTTGAGATCAAATCATTCATGGCTATAAATTGCAATGATGCTGGAGGAATTTACTGCTTTCGCTGTATATGTCAAAGAGGGATTTCCCCGTCAATTCTTCTACAGAATGCATGGAGGCAAAGCGATTCAGGCAGCAGATCTTATTTACATAGGATGAGACAAACCCAACGTCATGGGTGATCAGGAGGATTGTGGTATCTGCATTGAGCATTTTGAGTGTGTCGTAAATATCTTTCTCCATCGTAGCATCTACGCTTGCAGTGGGCTCGTCCAACAAGAGGATTTTTGGATCGTTGATAAGTGCTCTCGCGATTAGTGCGCGTTGCTTCTGACCACCGGAAAGTTCGTGAAAGTTCCTGTATGCCAGATTCTGTATTTCCAGTTTTTCAAGAAGAGAAAATGCAGCGTCCGTTACTTCCTTTTTGTATGAGGGGAACAGAGAGTTGGCGGTCAGCGTGTTCAATTTCACAATGTCGATCACGTGAATTGGATAGTCCTTATCAAACGTGCTGTACTGCGGCACATAACCGATGTATTTTCGTGCTTTGATCGGTGATTTTCCTAATATAAATATTTTACCATTACCCGGTTTGAGGAATCCCAGAAGGAGTTTAATCAACGTGGTTTTTCCTGCGCCGTTCGGTCCGAGAATGGCAACAAAATCATTGCTGTCTATCTCAATCGTGATGTCTTCAAGAACCGGCTCGCCGTTGTAGGAGAAATCTACTTTATGTAAAGTTATAATAGGATTGCTTTTCTTATCAGTCATCGAGCACTTCCCGAAAAGTATCAGCGATCGATTTCATGTTTTCAAAATAATCCTCTGCAAGCGGATCGATGGGCACAACTTTTCCGTCAATTGCCTGCGCGACGGTTTGTGCCGCTGAAGTACTGAACTGTGCCTGCACGAAAACAACCCGGATATTTTCCTTTTGGGCAAATCCAATGATCTCGGCAAGTTGTTTTGGTGTCGGAGATTTGCCTTCGATCTGAATTGGAATTTGCATCAAACCGAACTCATCTGCAAGATAGCCCCACGATGGATGAAAAACAAGAAATTCTCTATGTTCGAGATGTGAGAGGTGTTCATTAAAATATTGTTGGAAAGAAGTCAGGTCTTCCAGAAATGTTTGAAGGTTTTCGTTGTAATAATCACTATTGACGTGATCGAATTTTTGAAGAGTATTGCAGATAGTCTGCGCCTGTATTTTCACAAGCTCCGGACTCAGCCAGATGTGCGGATCCATTTGATGTGAATGATCGTACTCATCTTGATTTTCTATATCATGACCGGAATGCATCTTTTCCTGAAGGGTGATAAACGAGTCCATGGGACGAAGCGGAACACCTTCTCTTGTATCAACCACAAACAATTCGGGGTTAAGCCGTGCAAGTTTCTTCATCCAGGTTTCTTCAAAGGGGACGCCTATGCGGAAATAGATGTCAGCGTCCGAGATGTCTTTCATTTGAGAAGGGGTTGGTTCATAGGTTGTGGGGCTGTGCCCGGGAAGCACCATCACGCGAACATTCGCTTTATCACCTGCGATGCGTTCGACAAAATATTTCTGCGGAAGCACACTGACAAAGATGTCTAGTTTTTCTGATTTTTCTATAGGTTTTGCACAGGTTATCATCAGAAAGAAGAGCATCAGCACAGGTGCATATTTTTTCATGATTCCCTGCACTCCTTGCACAATCCTTCGATTTGAAGGAAATGAGTTTCCGCTTTCGATTGAAGCTGATCTTCAACAAGCTGTTTTATGTGATCAAAATCGCAGTATTGAACGCAGGAGACTTTGTGACATTTCCGGCAGATAAAGTGGTGATGATCTCGCTGTGTCGAGCACAAAAAATAATAGAGCTGGTTATCCTCTTTCTGTATTGAAGACACAATGCCGATTTCCTGAAATTGTTGGAGTATCCGATACACAGTTGGCAGTCCGACTTTTTGAAATTTTTCCTTAAGAATGTCCTGTATTTCTATAGGTGAAAAATAGGTGTTGCTTTGTTGCATGATCCGAAGGATTTCAACACGCTTCGGAGTTTTCTTCTGTTTGTGCTGTTTTAAAATCTCAATATATTTTTCAATCAATTTTTGACCTCTGCTATTGTAAACGAAAATCATTTCCATTTGTGGGGATGTCAATGTTTATGTTTTGTGAGGTTATTTGAATGATGAGTGATCGCACTTGTCACAAGTCTATGAGCTTGTGACAAGTTCTAAATTATTGAAAATACACCAAATTTACTGACCAAGCTTCACTATTTTTTTAACGTTCACGTTCTTCCCTGCTTTCATGTATATGAAATAGATGCCGGCACCTACCTTTTTACCTTTTTCATCTTTGCCATCCCACACTACTTCATGCATCCCCAGACTGGGGTTTGGGAACGAGGAGAGTGTTTGAACGAGCTGCCCTTTGATGTTATAAATTTCAATTTCTGATTCATGAATATTATGAGGTAATGTATAAGTAATTGTAGTAGAGGTACTAAAAGGATTGGGAGTATTAGCAAAATGTAGCATTGTTGAATCTGAGAAGTCATCCTCGATATCAGCATTACCCATTATATGAATATAGTTATATCGTGTTGCGGTGATGGATTGCATGTAATTAATTGTTAAACTTACAGAGTAATATCCTGTATCCTGAAAGGTATATTCAGGATGTTGTTCGTAAGAATCTATCACACCATCGTTATCAAAATCCCATTCCCAAAAATATATATTTTCTCCAGTCGAAAGATCTGTAAATTGTACTGTTAAAGGTGCTGTTCCGCTTATCGGACTCGCTTCAAAATTTGCTACAGAAGGTTCGGGTCCATGTGAAAACGGATGATAAACAGTAAAGGTTTCTCCATAATCTAAACTGTGATATATATAAATATGTGCTATTTCATACCCTAATTGTATATACGGTACAACCATATAAAGTTCGCCTGTTTGCCTTCCTCCAACAATACTCGTAATTGGTAGATTAGGACAATTGAATTCGTTTATTAATTCCCAGCTCTCTCCATAATCGTTGCTGTACCACAATTCTTTTTCTTCTTCATATACTGTAGTTTTATATAAGTACAGTTCGCCATCTTCATAACCACGACTTAACGATATATTATGCGACCAATGCCAACCAAACACGTTTTTGAGTTCTAAATTCGCAAAATTATCATACGACACTAATAAATAAATTGAATCTGGTATAGCAGTATGTGATAAAGCATATCCAACACTATCCCGATTACCAAGCTCTGAAGTTATTAGTGATCCGAAGAAACCATTAAGTAAATTTTCATAAAAATGTAATCCATAATCATCACTATAAGCTTCAATATTATCAAAAATCCATCCATCATCTAAACCACTATTAATATCATGGGTAATATCATTGTTTTTATATACCCAGCTTCCATAGTATCCATAGTTATTTGAGAGATATAATGCATCTGGTAATCTTATGCGATATAAACATCCTGACGTTTTGTCCGCACATATACTTATGACTTCACTAATACTATCTACACATACAGCAGTTTCACCAAAATCTGTAGAGTGGTAAATACCTTCGCCGGTCATGGTTGGTCCTACGAAATATATTTCTCCAATATCGGGTCCTCTGGTTATATGGTAATCAGCAAAAACAATGGTGGCTAGAAATAGAATTGTTAATATAATCAAACTAATCTTTCTCATCATATCCTCTATTTTTTTTATAATTAAAATTATCCTTCATTTGAATGTCAAATAAAACTTCCAGCTCCACAACTTATGGATGCATTTAAGCCGTTCGAGTTATAATTTATCATTGAAGCACCGCATACCTCATTAAATATTCCCACATCTTCATTGATTGAACCGGATACACCATTGAAGCTCATCTCAATATTCAGGCGGGAATAGGCGATCACCTCTTGCTGAACAGGATTGAACTGTATAGGATAAATGTTCACTCTGATGCAATGCTGTGCACGAACTGCTCCTTTTTCAACCAACTCTCCCGTATAACCCGGGAAATATTCGTCTGTATCATAAATTGCCTCATTGATACTGAACTGTTCTTCAAGGTATATAATATCTCCGTTTTGTACTTCTACCAGTTCAGGTGAGGGGTAGATATTCATATTATCAATTACAATCGAATCTAATAAGGTGAGATTTAAATTAACATTATCACATTCCGGTATTGCGATAAGATATGTAACAACAGGAAGTTCAGGATAGCCAGTAGAATCCATCCTTGTATGTTCGGGAATATAAACCCGGTTAAAGTTATCAATTTCTTCACTTTGCATTCCCGGTATTTCAAGTTCAAATTCAACAATGGAACTTGTTGAATTAGTTATTTCATAAATCGGTGCAGATTCACCTTGATCATTGAAGTTTATCCATTCATCTGCATATACAAAAGTGCTTACTAAAAGCACTATTAATATGGTTAAGCTTATCTTTTTTCCCGAGAATTCGGGATTTGCACTTCGTTTCAACATTTAATTTTCCTCCATTTTTGTGTTATTTTAATAAAATCATTTTTTTTATCGGGGAATTTATTATGTTTAATCTATAAAAATAAATACCCGACGCTAAACCTTTTGTGTTCCACTCAATTGAAGATTGATTATTGTTTATGAATATCTCCTCGATCTGTTCTCCCTTTATGTTATATATTTCAATCACAGCTTCTCTTATATTATCAGGTAATGTATAATAAATTTCTGTTCTTGTAACGATAGGGTTAGGATAACTGTTCAATTCTATTCCCGGTACAAATGTAATATCTTCATCTATTGCGACAGTATCCGTTACATGAATATAGTAATATCGTGTCGCAGTGATTGATTGCATGTAATTAATTGTTAAGCTGACAGAGTAATATCCCGTATCCTGATAAGTATATTCAGGATTTTGTTCATAAGAATCTATTTCACCATCGTTATCAAAGTCCCATTCCCAAGAATATATATCTTCCCCAGTCGAGAGATCTGTAAATTGTACTGTCAAAGGCACTGTGCCGCTTATCGGACTCGCTTCAAAATTACCAACATAAGGTTCGGAACCATGTGAAAACGGATGATACACAGTAAAAGTTTCTCCATAATCTAAACTGTGATATATATAGATATGTGCTATTTCATATCCTAATTGTATATACGCTGCTACCATATAAAGTTCGCCGGATTGTCTTCCTCCAACAATACCAGTAATTGGTAGATTAGGACAATTAAATTCGTTTTTTAATTCCCAGCTATCTCCATAATCGTTGCTGTACCATAACTCTTTTTCTTCCTCGAATGCTGTAGTTTTATATAAGTACAGTTCACCATCTTCATTACCACGACTTAACTCAACATTAGTAGTCTGAGACCAATTAAATTTATGTTTAACTTCGAGGTTTTCAAAATTATCAAATGTTGTTAATAAATATAACGAGTCATAAACAGAATATTTATACACAATAGCATATCCAACACTATCTTGATTATCTATTTCTGCCGTCTTTCGTAGTCCAAAGTAGCCATTACAAATATGTGATATAAAATTTACTCCAAAATCTTCGCTATGTTCAGTAATACCGTTATATATATATCCTTGATCTTTCCCACTTAATATATCAGAAAATATATTATTATGTCTGTATACCCAGCTTCCATAGTTTCCATAGTTATTTGAGAAATATAATGCATCAGGCATTCTGATACGATACAAACATCCTGATGTTTTATCAGCACATATACTTATGACTTCACTAATACTATCCATACATGTGGCAGTCTCGCCAAAATCGGTAGAATGATAAATACCCTCTCCTGTTGAGGTGGGACCAACAAAATATATTTCTCCTATGTCGGGTCCTCGTGTTATATGGTGGTCGGCAAAGGCAAGTGTTGATATAAGGAATCCAAATAATAATAGTATAATAAGTTTCTTTCTCATTGAAAAACGTTTAAAAATTTTATTTATCATATTTGCTCCTTATTTTTAAATGTATGTTTATCAAAATCTCACTATGTGTCATAAAAACTAGCATCATTATTTTATTCATTTGATGACTCCAATTAAATATAACAAGAGTTTTCAAAGTATAATTCACAACTGCGCAATTTTTTTTCATTTTTCCTCTCATTTAACTGTTGATATTAAAAATCTTAGTTGCAAAAAATAACAGCTTTATTGTCTGTCAACAAGTTTTTCAAAACTAGAGACATGTCGTAGAGCATGTCTTAAGTTGGAAAAGATTATATCTTACTTATCACAAGCTCTTCGACTTATGACAAGCACTTAAGTTGTGACCCGATAAGATAGTAGTAATTACTAGAATAATAAATGTAGAAAAGCCCCGAACAATACTACTCAGGGCTTTCCTTTTTATAGGGAGGAATTACAAATTCTCAATTATTTCTAAATATTTTTCAACCGGCTGGTTGCCAATCAGTTCATGTTGTTCGTTAATAATAATTTTCGGAACTGCGCTTACGGAATATTTGATCGATTCCGTGTTAAATGTCTGCGCTTCTACCATATCTGCAGAGATGTGGTCGTTCAACATTGCGAGGTGGTGGGCATTGCTTACAGCGCCCGGACAATGCGGACAGCCCAGGGTAATAAATACCTGGATGTGCACATCCTTTTTAATATCGTTAACACGCTTCATGAGTTCTTCGTTGAGCTCATGCTTCTGCCCCGAAACTTCGAGCAGGCTCGAGATGAAGGAGTTGATCTCATAACCACCGGGAAGACCGAAAAATCGTACTCCGTTGTCCTTACCTTCAGCAGTCAAAATGACCATTGCCGGTATCTTATCAACACCATATTGCTTGGCAATATCGTTGTCTGTTTTGAAATCTAATACTTTCATTTCAAGTTTATCGGAAAGTGCCACGAATTCATCGAGAAATTCATGTGTTTCCCTGCACGTATCACACTCAAATTCCTGTGTGAAAAATGCGATGGTTACTTTATTTTGAAGCTTTTGCAAAATTTCTTTAAGCTGCGTTTTTATCTGTTCTGTGAATAGATCCATGTTGATTATCCTTTCGATTTTTATTTTACACATACTTTCGGGGTATGAGTATTGAAATAATATATAATCATTTTGGTAAATGTCAAAATCCTAATGCAAAAGTAAGAGAAACTTGAAATTGGAAACTTGAAACTTGAAGTTAGAAATTAGGAATTAGAAATTTGTCATTCCCCATTCAATGATAGTTTATATTTGAAAAATCCTCATGATGAAAACAATACGTTCTATAGTATATACTTCGTCAAATCTTCGTCTGTAATGATCTTTGCGAGTTTTTGTGTGACCAGTTCTTTTGTAATTTTTATATTTTCAATTTTACTATCAGGTAATTCGTAGAGATAATCTTCCAGAAGAATAGAAAGGACAGTATGCAGTCTTCGCGCTCCAATGTCCTCCATCTTTGTATTTGCAAGCGCAGCAAAATTTGATATTTCTTTGATCGCCCCGGGTGTGAAACGCACATCCACGCCTTCTGTTTTGAGCATCTCAGTATATTGCTTGATAAGCGCATTTTTGGGAAGCGTAAGTATCTTTGCGAAATCCTCTTCAGTAAGACTTTTCAACTCGACACGAATGGGGAATCTGCCCTGCAATTCGGGAATGAGATCTGAAGGTTTGGAAACGTGGAATGCACCGGAAGCAATAAAGAGGATATGAGTCGTATCGACCATTCCATATTTTGTGGGGACATTTGTTCCTTCAATAATAGGAAGGAGATCACGCTGAACACCTTCGCGGGATACATCGGGACCGTTATGTGATTTTTCTCCGGCGATCTTGTCAATCTCATCCAAAAAAACGATGCCGTTCTCTTCGACACGTGTGATCGCGATCTCTTTTACATCGCTCATGTCAACAAGCTTTTTGGATTCATTATAGAAGAGATAATCGAGCGCTTCGCTGACTTTAAATTTTTTACGTTTGCCACCAGAAGAGTGCCCGGGCATAAAACCTGCAAGTATCTCGCCCATATTTATATCAAAACTGTCCATGCCCATGCCTGAGAAGACCTCGATCCTCGACTCGGGCAGCTCATCGAGCTTCATCTCTACTTCTCTATTATCAAGAGAACCGCTCTGGAGCATCTTTCGGAACTTAGAACGGGTGCGGTCGTGTTTTTCTTTTTCTTCTTCGAATTTTTTTCGCTCCAGTTTCTGTTCTTCAAGAGAAAGGTTTGTTTTTCGCTGACGTTTTAGAGGGGGGAGTAGAAGATCGAGCACTTTTTCTTCAGCACGTTCTCGCGCTTCCTCTTCGACTTCCATGGTCAGTTCATCACGTACTTGATTGATCGAAAGACTGACGAGTTCACGAACAATGGATTCCACATCGCGTCCCACATAGCCCACTTCTGTAAATTTCGATGCCTCGATCTTGATAAAGGGCGCACTCACAAGATTGGCGAGTCTTCTGGAAATTTCCGTTTTACCTACACCTGTAGGTCCGATTAAAATAATATTGTTTGGAAGGATTTCATTACGAAGTTCTTCTGACACATTCTGCCTTCTCCAGCGGTTTCGAAGAGCGATAGCTACAGCGCGTTTTGCCTTGTCCTGGCTGATCACATATTTATCAAGTTCTTTTACGATTTGTTTGGGAGTAAGTTCGTACATATCCATTTAGATTTCCTCTATGACAGTATTGTCATTCGTGTAGATACAGATTTCCGCAGCGATTTTCAGTGCTTCTACGACGATCTCTTTAGGATTTTTTTTCTTGTCTTTAATAAGCACCAAAGCTGCAGCTTTAGCGTAGGGTCCACCGGAACCAATTGCTGCGATGTTATGATCCGGTTCGATCACGTCGCCGGTACCTGATAACACAAGCAGATGTGTTGCATTACCTGCGATGATCATCGCTTCGAGACGTCGAAGATACTTATCTGTCCGCCATTCTTTTGCGAGTTCTACGGCAGCTCTCATAAGATTTCCCTTGTATTCTTTGAGTTTTTCTTCAAATTTTTCAAAAAGGGTGAATGCGTCGGCAGTAGCGCCTGCAAAACCGGCAATGACTTTTCCTTCATATAGTCTGCGGACTTTATGGGCAGTAGCTTTGAAAATAGTATCACCAAGTGTGACCTGTCCGTCGCCGCCGATGGCTACCTTTTTACCGATCTTAACACCAATTATTGTTGTTCCCTTAAGTTTTATCGTTTCCATTCTCTTTTATATCCTCTGATTTCTTACTTTTACTTTTCTGTTTTTTCACTTCTTTTTTCAGATTTCCATTAAGATACTTCTGATAAATCTCGTCGATTTCATCTCCAGTCAGGGTTTCTTTGTCGAGTAATTCGCTGGCAAGTGTATGCAGGATTGGTTCATTCTCAGAGAGTATTTTTAAGCATCGCTGGAATTGTTTTTCTATGATATCTCTAATTTCCGAATCAACAAGTTTTGTCAGGTCTTCGCTATGATTATTTGATTTGCCGAATTCTTTGCCGAGGAAAATATTTTCATCTTTATCCCCGATTGTCATGGGTCCGATCTTGTCGCTCATACCCCATTCGCAGACCATTTTTTTTGCCAATTCCGTTGCCTTTTTAATGTCATCTCCCGCACCGGTGGTTGGCTCTCCGCTAGCGATCTTATCTGCAGCACGTCCGCCAAGCAGATGTGCGATGGTGGCTTCGCAGTAACTTTTCGAATAGGTAAGTCTGTCATCGAGAGGAAGGAAATGAGTTGAACCGAGAGAACGCCCGCGGGGAATGATCGTAGCTTTATGTATTGGATCGCTGCCCGGGATGAACTTGGCAACCATGACATGCCCTGCTTCGTGATAGGCAGTGTTCTTTTTTTGCTCATCTGTGAGCACCATGCTTCTGCGCTCCTTACCCATGACCACCTTATCTTTTGCTGTTTCAAAATCATCCATATGAACTGCTTTATGCCCGACTCGCGCACCCCAGAGTGCAGCTTCGTTTACAAGGTTTTCCAGGTCTGCGCCGGAAAAACCAGGTGTGCTTTTAGCAATTACAGTCAGGTTTACATCCTTAGCAAGGGGTACTTTCCTTACGTGTACTTTCAGGATGCCCTCTCTTCCTTTCACATCGGGTCTATCCACAACGACCTGCCTGTCAAAACGACCGGGACGAAGAAGTGCAGGATCAAGAATGTCGGGTCTGTTCGTAGCGGCAATTATAATGACGCTTTCATTATCCTCAAAACCGTCCATCTCTACAAGAAGCTGATTGAGTGTCTGTTCGCGCTCATCATGACCTCCGCCGAGTCCCGCTCCTCTATGGCGACCAACTGCATCCAGTTCATCAATAAAGACGATACAGGGCGAATTCTTCTTTCCCTGCTCAAAGAGGTCGCGAACGCGTGAGGCGCCTACACCAACGAACATCTCAACAAAATCTGAACCGCTTATGCTGAAGAACGGCACCTTTGCCTCTCCTGCAACAGCTTTAGCGAGCAATGTCTTTCCCGTTCCCGGAGGACCAAGCAAGATAACACCCTTTGGAATCCTGCCGCCCAGTCTCTGGAATTTCTTGGGATCTTTAAGAAATTGAATGATCTCTTCAAGTTCTTCTTTTGCCTCATCAACTCCAGCCACATCTTTAAAGGTCTTGTTCGAGCGGCTGCCCGTAAACATCTTAGCGCGGCTCTTTCCAAAGCTGAAAGCTTTTCCTGCTCCGCCCTGCATTCTCCTCATGATGAATATCCAGAATCCAATGAATATGATGAAGGGAAGCCAGTATGAGAGAAGTGTCGTGAATATCGAGGGCTTCTTCGATATTATCTCAATGTCTTTATGGGTTTCAGCAATATTCTTCACAAGATCAGGGTCATCATAAGGAATATTAGTCTCTTTCTTCTCGTTTCCTATGAAGTAGGTGATGTCCTTTCCGCTAAAGATAATTTTAGTCACTTTTCCTGATTCAACTTCTTGCAGGAATTGAGAAACCGAAGGTTCAGAAGATTTCCCCGCTCCACCGGAGAAAAGCTGGAAGAAGGCGACAACAGCCAGAATGACAATAAGCCAGACAAGGAGTGAGCTTCCCTTTGGAGTTTTGACAGGTAATTTATTTTTGGGAGGTTGGTCTTTTCCTGGAGGTGTTTGATTAGCCATTTACTGATATATCTCCTTTTTTAAAATTCCGATATAGGGTAAATTCCTATATTTCTCATCGTAATCCAAACCATATCCTACGATGAATTCATTTGGTACGTCAAAAGCTTTGTATGCCATTCCGATATCAGGTTCGTGTGCATCGACTTTATCCAGAAGCACACACATTTTTAGAGACTTAGGATTTTTGCCCTGAAGATAGCGAGTGATATAGTTCAGGGACAGTCCAGTATCAACGATATCTTCTATGATCAGCACATGCCGGTCACTGATATCAATATTGCAGTCTTTTGTGATCTGAACGACTCCGGAACTTTTCGTGGAATTGCCGTAACTTGCCACTCCCATGAATTCGATCTCAACAGGGATGTCCAGAGCTCTCATGATGTCTGCGAGAAATATAACACCACCCTTGAGAATGCTGATGAGAATGGGATTTTTATCTTTGTAATCCCGGGAAATCTGCCCACTCAGTTCTTTCACTTTTTCCTGAATATCCTGTTCTGAAAAAAGAATTCTTTCTATGTCATTATGCATACGAAATCCTTTTTTATATTTAATTTAAAAAGTATAGGTATAATATACTCACAACCGCGGATTGGCAAAGCATTATTTATAAACGCCGCGCTTTGCGATAGTCCTCGAGTTTTTTCATAATTTTGATTCTGAGCACGTGTGTGGTTCGCGATGTTATCTTCACGTATTCATGTATGCGCATACCCGCCACCCAGATGATCCTGTTTTGATCCTCGATAATGATCTTTTTCTTACGCTCGAGCCTCGGCACTTTTTCATTGATGAAAAATTCTTTGAGTTTCTTTGGATTCTGCATTCCAAGAGGGAAAAAGCTGTCTCCGGGCTGACGGTATCGGGCTTTGAGCGGAAATGTGACTTTGTCAAAATCAATATAACAGGTATCTTCCTCGTGAAAATTGAATCCGTGAATGGGCATGACCTTTATTTCCGATTGTGTAATATAGTAGTCGTCGAAAAGGATTTGCCGTGTATAGTGATTTATCTCCCGGGAGTAGTCCGAGGTAGTATAATCCGGAGGTGTCATTTTAAAAATGAGTGTATTGGAACTTTTCACGACATATACATTATGGGGCAGGTGTATGAATTTGCCACCAGGGCGTCTCAGAAGTTCATAAATTTCTGAAAGGTGCACGGAATAAAAATCAGATTCCGAACCGGTCAACAGACCAAATATCCTTCTGAATACATAGAAGTAGAGCACTTCGCTTTGATTAAGTTTGTCCAGAAGCACCACATATTCGTCTTCATCCTGTCGAACAACATCTTTAAAAATGTCTTTACTGTGGGTTTGCAGGAACATATCGGTTTTCTGAAAGATATGAGAGCTGTCGTAGATCTTATTTATAACAGTCGGGTTAAACTGTTCCTGTATCATCGGAAGAATGCGGTGCCGTATCTTATTTCTGTCATACCCCAGGTCGTCATTTGAGGAATCATGGGAGAATTGGATTTTGTTTTTCTCGGCAAACGATGCGATCTCTTCACGCTTGAAAGCCAGCAGGGGACGAATGATGTCACGCCCTTTTGGGAGCATGCCCTTAAGTCCGGTGAATCCACTCCCGCGGAAAAGGTGCAGCAGAAAAGTTTCTGCCTGGTCATTCATATTATGCCCGACTGCAATCTTATTAAAATTATATTTTCGCAACAGGTCCCGGAATATTCCGTATCGGATTTTTCGTGCCGCATTTTCGATATTTGATTCATCGGAGATCGAAGCATTGTGTACAATAAGCGGGATGCCCCATTTATAGCAGAGGTTTTTCACGAATTTCTCATTTTCCTTGGATTCATCGCCACGAAGATTGTAGTTGATATGCACAGCAAGGGTCGTCAGCTTGAATTCTGCGGTTATCTTCTTCAATAAATACAGGAGTACCGTGGAATCAATACCACCGGAAACCCCAATAAGCAGTTTATCACCCTGTTCGATAAGGTTCTCATGATGGATGAACTGCTTGAGCCGGATTACAAGATTTTTACGATTATTCATAAATTATTTCTGTATATATTTTTCAGCAAAATCACGCCCACGGTTCAGGGCGTCGAGATTTTTTTGCACTACGTCTTCACCTTTGCGTTCAAAAACTGAGCGAATGCCATCCTCAAGCATTTCAAAAGGAATTTCAAGAAAAGGCGCAGCTGCACCAAGTATGACCATGTTCATGGAACGCGGAGAACCGATCTCTTTTGCAATGGCATCGCCATCTATCACGATGCTGTTTTTGTGTCCTCTTATTTCATTGAGAAGATGTTCCATTTCCGGATAATTGGGAATATTTACAAAAGGAGTAACATTTGTGATAAGCCAGCCGTCATGTTTGAGATAGGGAAAATAGCGCAGCGATTCCATTGGTTCCACAGCTATGATCATGTCTGAGCGCCCGTGAGGGACGAGATCGGAGTGGATTTCTTTATCGGAAATTCTGAGGTGGGATTCTACGGCACCACCTCGCTGCGACATGCCGTGAACTTCCGCTTGTTTGAGATGCAGGTCAGATTGCACAACTGCATAGCCGATGATATTTGCAATTGATAAAATGCCCTGTCCGCCAACACCTGCAAGTATAATATCTTTTTTCATGATGACCTCCTCCTACTTCTGCTTCCGCATCTTTGATGCAATGTGAATACAGGGACGGCGGGGAATAATAACAGACACCCCATTATAATTTATTTCCTCCTGAATGACCCTTACGTTTTCTTCATGGTGGGATTTCAGGGGATTGATCACGCGGATATGCTCTTTCTCAACGCCGACGCCCTGGCATATTTCTTCGATCTTGCCGGTTACTGCTGAGTCCTGCATACCGGTCATCGCAACAATACTATTATCAAGGATGAAGGCAACGATATTTGCCTTTGAATTAACTGCATCGAGCAGTGGAGTCATGCCGGAATGCCCGAATGTTGAGTCGCCAATCACTGCAATGGATGGGAACAATCCTGAATCTGCAGCGCCCACAGCCATGGAAATGGATGCACCCATGTCCACACAGCTATTGATCGCGTGAAAAGGCGCAAGAAATCCAAGTGTGTAACATCCGATATCAGCAAAAACATGACCGGGTCCATATTTCTTCATCGCTTCATTAAGCGCAATATAGGAATCCCTGTGAGGACAGCCCTTGCATAGTTCGGGTGGGCGTCCTTTCACAATCTCGGGTATTTCTTTCATTGGATGCGGCTCGAGACCAAGAGCGGTTCTGAGTTTCGCAGGATCGAGTTCTCCAACACGCGGAAGTGTGCCGTCCATGCGTCCTCTGATATTCAAACTGTTGTCCATATAGCCGCGCAGCCATTCTTCCACCACAGGCATGCCGTCTTCCACAATAAGCACTTCATCGCACTCGTCGATCATCTTTGTGATCAACTTTCTTGGAAGCGGGTAATGGCAGATTTTCAAAATGGGATATTCGCATTCAGCTTCAACGTGGTTTTCTTTCACATAATTGTAGCCAAGTCCGCACGCAATAATGCCGAGAGATTTGTCTTTCCCGTCATAATACACATTGTATTTTGATTCTTCAGATTCTTTTTCCAGGTCTTTCTGCTTTTCAACAAGATTCTTATAATTCTGCCTGGCAAAAGCCGGGAGCAGCACAAATTGGTTCGGGTTTTCAGGCAATTTTATCTCATTTTCTTTGAGCTGATCTTTTCTGAAAATGCCGGCACGTGAGTGCGAAAGGCGTGTCACAAGTCTCATGACAACCGGTGTTTTATATTTTTCCGAGAGAGCGAAAGCATCGAATGTCATGTTATATGCTTCCTGCTGGTTTGAGGGCTCGAAAACCGGAATAAGAGCAAACCTGCCGTAATGGCGCGAATCCTGCTCGTTTTGAGATGAGTGCATGGAAGGATCATCTGCAACTGCCACAATGAGACCTCCATTTGTGCCGGTGATGCCTGAGTTCACGAATGGATCGGCTGCAACATTGAGCCCCACATGCTTCATGGTAACCAGTGCGCGCTTGCCCGTATAGGACATGCCAAGGGCTTCTTCCATGGC
>CAYUTH010000034.1:0-15320 GCA_964447485.1 uncultured Candidatus Cloacimonadota bacterium
ATCCTGATTTGATTTATCCAAACCAGATTCTTAGAATACCCCGAGACTGATATATATTTCTTAAAGCCCCTTATCTCATTATTCGGAATAAGGGGCTTTTGTTGTCTTAAGATCAGATTATGAAAACATATATTCCTCTAAAAAAGATTTCACAAGCGTTTATTGCAGTAGGTATTTCCACAATAGTCATCTTTCTAGTTAATTTCTTCTTTACAAGAGAAAAAATTTATGAAAGGAAATCAACATTCAATGTTGGTCAGATTTCAAATCAGACTATCGTCGCTCCATTTAATTTCTACATTTATGAAGACCCTGAAATCCTTAAAAATAAGCAGATAAAAGCAGAAGAGCGGGTATTTTCAAAATATCAACTATCTGATGACGTCACTTTTGATGTTCAGTCTCATATTAATGAATTCTTCAGTTTGTTGGATAAAACATTTGTTCGTGATTCATTAAATTCAGATAGAATATTAAGTTTCAATCAAGACGGTTATAACTTCAACGAAAAGGAGCTAAAATTACTGGAGAATAAAGATGCCCGTGAACAACTCTCTGAATTTCTCCTTGTACAGGTAAAAAGTGTTCTCGGAGTCGGAATACTTAAGAGCGAACCAACGAGTGAGAAAGTTACTTTGATTGAGGGTAATACTGAAAAAGTGGTTTCTGTAAATGAACTATTCACAAAAAAAACTGCGCTCAACTTAATTCTCAATCAACGTACTCCAAGGTTTAGCTCTGACGAGTGGAAAAGCATCATTGATAAGACGCTTAACACTATCTTACAACCTAATATCATCTTTGATAAAGAAGCTACAGATGTTGCGAAGAAAAGAGCCAGTGAAAGTGTTCCTCAAGTCCTGGGAGAAGTGCTCAAGAATGAACTGATCGTGCAAGAGCATCAAAAAATAACAGGGGACATGCTGCGAAAATTGAACGCTCTTGAACAGGCTGAGCAAAAAATGACCATTACAGAGCATCCGGGGAGACAGGTCTTCTCTCATATTGCAGAATTTATTTATATCTTCCTTGTACTTTCACTTTTCATTATATTATCATATTTCATGTACCCGGAACTCCTTTTGACATTTTCATTATTCAGGACATTTCTGCTTTTCACTGCATGTAATGCACTCATTCTCATTCTTATAACAAATCTCACGACCTGGTCTGTGTATGTTCTCCCGTTTGGTTTGCCGATTATTCTTCTCGCATTTCTCATCAATGTGCCGGCGGCAATGATCTTTGGTTTTGTTAACTATTTTCTTGTAACGGGTTTGTTGGATTGGAAGATCATCCCAGCAATAATAATTTGTCTGTCCGGATTGAGTGCGGTACTTCCGCTTGAGAATCCTCGAAGTCGAAGAGATTTCTATAATGCTGCATTCTATATGCTGATCTTTTTCATCGGGCTTGTTTTTATTTTTGGAGCAATACAACATACAAAAATACTCGAAATTTTAAATGATATCAAATGGGGGGTTCTTGGGGTATTGATTTCTCTCGTCGGCAGCATGACACTTCTTGCTCCGATCGAGCAGCGTTTGCCCGTCATTACAAATATTCACTTGCTTGAGCTGGGGGATTTCAGTAATCCATTATTAAAATCGCTTACTGAGGTAGCTTCAGGAACATATCACCATTGTATTATAGTGGGAAACCTTGCTGAAGCTGCTGCAAAAGCAATAGGGGCAAACCCGATTCTGTCACGCGTTGGAAGTTATTATCACGATATTGGAAAAACCAAAAATCCCGAATACTTTATCGAAAATACTACTGAAGAAGACAGTATGCATAACCAACTCACTCCTCGTCAAAGCGCGCAAGTAGTTAAGAAACATGTTGAGGACGGGGTCAAACTCGCACGGGAACATCACATCCCCAAAGCGATTGTCGATATTATACAACAGCATCACGGCACTTCTCAGATCAGTTTTTTCATGAATGAAGCACTTGAAAAAGAAGAAAAGATAGATGAAAAGGATTTTCATTATAATGGTCCAAAACCTCAAACTAAAGAAGCTGCTATCGTAATGATAGCTGATATTGTAGAATCAACAACCAAATCTCTGGACGAACCCACAGTTGAAGAAATTGAGAATACTGTGAAGAAAAGCATCAAGCGTCTGATTGATACCGACCAACTTTCAGAGAGCGGAATTTCTCTAAAGGAATTAAAAACTTTACAGCAAAGTATGATACCCATCTTACTTGGTATCTATCAAAAACGTATTGCATATCCGGAATAAATGGAAGAAAGTAATCAACAGATAATTAATGAGACAGATGCCGAAATAGATCAACGGCGAGTACAAAAACTCATTACGCATATTCTTGAGAGTGAGGGATTAACACCTGAAACAATCCTCAATATAGTCTTTACTGACAACGCATATATTCACGAACTTAATAAACGGTTCCTTGATCGTGACCGACCAACAGATGTCCTTTCTTTTAATGTCCATACAGAATATTTGCCCAGCGAATTACAAATTCTGGGGGATGTCTACATCTCGGTTGAAAAAGCGCTAGAGCAGGCAGAAAATTTTCAGGTACAACTTCAGGATGAGCTTGAACGACTTGTCACGCATGGAATTCTTCATCTCATTGGATACGAACATGATGTTCCCGAGCAACAAGAGAAAATGGAAACTCTAACTGAAAAGTATCTCGGATTTTCACAACAGGGGAAATTGTAATGGTTTTTAAGATCATATTGATGGCGCTGTTTCTTGTGCTCTCAGGATTTTTCTCATCCTCAGAAACCGCTCTTTTTTCGCTTTCAAGAATGTATCTGAAAAAGTTGGAGAATTCAAAAAAATGGTCGAGTAGATATGTTCCCCAGCTTCTCAAACATCCGCAGCAGCTTTTGATTACGATACTTCTCGGTAACACCATTGTAAATGTTACCTTTGCTTCTGTAGCAGCAATGATAGCACTCGATATAACTCACTCAATACCGGGATTTTCTGCTGCCCTTGCGCTTGTTGTTGAAATTATCCTTGCAACAGTGATAGTGCTCATATTTGGTGAAGTGGTTCCCAAAGTATTTGCAATTCAGTATGCCGAGAAATATTCGACTGTGATAGCACTTCCGGTCGGATTTTTTAAAATAATCCTGTTCCCAATAGTTAAAATATTGGAACTATTCACAAATATTTTCACTAAAGGTACGGATCACGGTTTGATGGATTCAAACATAAAGATCACCTCAGAAGATATAAAAAGCATTGTGCACGATGAAGCTCCCGATCTGGTTGATATTCACAAAGAAGAAAGGGAAATGCTCAATAGCGCTTTTGAGTTTTCAGATACAAAAGTAAAAGAGATACTCACTCCAAGGATTGATATTACCGCGGTTGAGATAGAGGATGGCATTGAGAATCTAATTCAGGTAATTAAGGAGAGCGGCTTTTCTCGTATTCCAATCTATCGCGGAACGATCGATAATATAATTGGTATGGTGTACAGCAAGGATATCATACTTAATCTCGGCTCTCAGAAGCGTATAAAAGATTTAATGCGCCCATGCTACTTCATTCCGGAAAACATGAAATTGAGTTTCATTTTAAGCTATTTCAGAAAGAACAAGATCCACCTGGCAGTTGTAGTGGATGAGTATGGCGGTACGACTGGATTAATTACATTAGAAGATGTATTGGAAGAAATTGTTGGTGAAATTCTCGATGAGTCGGATATTGAAAAAATAGAAATCAAACCAATCACAAAGAATGAGTATGTTATAGATTGCTCCACAGATTTTAATGATGTGTGCAAAAAATTCGGACTGGAAGTCGATGATCAGTTTGATAGTTTTTCCGGCTTTTTGTATCATCTTTTTGGCAAGATACCAAAACAAGGTGAATCAGTCATTTTTAAGGATAAATACAAATTTACTGTTGAATCTATCGATGGGCAGAGAATGACGACTGTGCGTCTGAATATATTGTAAACAAGGCATGAAGAATAAATTCTGGCTTGTTTTATTCGTTCTTATCCTGCCCTTTATTTGCTTTGCAGAAGAAACAATTTATGAATATAGCGTTCATTATGCAGGGCTTCCAGTTGCACTCGTAAAGATATCGCTGGATACAACAGACTCGTTACAAACGATCACACTTGAAAGTACTTCGCGAGGACTTGTCTCTGCATTATTTTCAATCGAGAATACATATGTGAGTTCCTGCAACTCTGCTTTCCTGCCTTTTTATTATTGGAAAACAATCTACCAGCAAAATGTGCATGAAAAAAAAGTAGTGCTCTTCAATCAAAAAAAGGGGACTATTACTATTCGAGATTTATTAGCCGAGAAAGTTGATTCGCTCCAGTGTGACAGTCCGATTTATGATATTATTAGCATGAGTTTCTCGCTCCTTGCCGATCTTCCTGAACAAAAACAGTATACTTGTTATGGGAATTATCGCATATGGCAACTCAATGCAGTAAAATCAAAGACGGCAACCCTCCGTTTCCAAAAGAAAAAATATGAATGCTTTGAGTACGGGATCAATTCTGAAATTCAGTATGATTCAAAGATCAGTTCCAAAACGGATATTCTTACGAATAATATTTTTAAAAACAGGGGAATGACCTATTATTGGATCAGCAAGGAAACTCCACATTTGTTGCTTAAGGCAAAATACAACCGTTTTCCTTTTAGTATATATTTATACCTCACCAATACTTACACCAAGTAGTCTATCAGAGGACAATTTATTTCAAAACTTGACATGTTAATAATCAGTTTTGTTTTATCAAAATATGAAAATGGGATTTAGAATAGCGTTAGTTATTTGGACAATTCTTATGCTGACATTGTCCTCTATGCCGGATTTTCAAGCGCCGGAAGGATTTCCGAAATACTCTGATAAAGTAGTTCATTTCTTCGAATATGGAATATGGGCAACCTTCTTTCTCCTGATGTTGAAGCAGGAAGACAGGATCAATAAACTATTGGGCGCTTTTATCACAGTACTTATTTTTGGTGGCATAATGGGTGTGCTTGATGAGATACATCAAAGCTTTATATCCGGTCGTTCTATGGACAAATATGATTTTCTCGCTGATGTGATAGGAATCACAACTGCGATAATTATATTCCGCATTTTTTACAAAAAACCGCGATATTATATACCAGAAAGAAAACAATAAATAATAGTCTCACCATAGCATTATGAAATACCAGGCACCACGCGGAACTTATGATATTTTGCCGGATGATATTAAAAAATGGCATTATATTGAAAGCATTATACAACGCCTCACCTCTTTATACAATTATTATGAAGTTCGCACTCCAATTTTTGAGCAACTCGATCTTTTTCAACGGAGTGTAGGAGAAGACACAGATATAGTCGAAAAGGAGATGTACACTTTTAAAGATAAGAAAGGACGCGATCTCGCACTGCGACCCGAGGGTACAGCTTCTATTGCGAGAATGGTTGCAGAACACAATCTTCAGTCATCCAAAAAAGAACCTTTGCGTCTTTGGTACGAAGGTCCGATGTTTCGGTATTCGAGACCTCAAAAAGGGCGGTACAGGCAGTTCTATCAGTTTGGTGTAGAGTGTATAGGATCACCAAACGCGATTATTGATGCTGAAATTATTATTGTTGGCTGGCAGATACTGCAGGAAGCACAAGTGCCTGATGTAACACTCGAAATCAACAGTGTGGGCTGCCCGGAATGCAGGGGAAAGTATAATATCTTACTAAAAGAATTTCTATATAAAGATAAGGATAAATATTGTGCGGACTGCCAGCGTAGAATGGAGCAAAATCCACTGAGAGTTTTTGATTGCAAGAATAAAACCTGTCAGCAACTTATCGAGAAAGCCCCACGTATGATTGATAATCTTTGTGATGAGTGCGCCCTCCATTTCAGAGAAGTGAAGAATAATCTTAAAATGATGAATGTGCCCTTTATTGTTAATCCCGAAATTGTCAGAGGATTGGATTATTATACAAAAACTGCTTTCGAATACAAAATCAATTATCTCGGAGCTCAAGATGCACTTGGTGGTGGCGGAAGGTATGATGGGTTGATCGAATATCTTGGAGGAAAGCAAACACCTGCGGTAGGGCTTTCAATGGGATTAGAAAGAATAATCCTCTCTTTAGAGAAATCGGGCTTTTCTTTTCCAGAAGAAGATAATCTACAGGTGTTAATTATTCCTATCGGAGATGGCACTATGCAGGCATCTCTTGAGATGATGCAGGATTTGCATAGAGCTGACATTTCTGCAATCGTGGCAGACGAAGGTTCTTCTGTTGGAAATAATTTAAAGTATTGCGATAAAAGTAATGTATCTTTCGCTATTCTGATTGGAGATAATGAACTTAAATCAGGTTCGTATGTGGTAAAAAACATAAAAATGAAGTCACAATCAGAAGTGAAAAAAGAAGAAGTAATACGCTTCATAAAAACTCATGAGGGGGTAGCATAATGATACTTGTAACCGGTGCAGCGGGTTTTATCGGCTCACATCTTGTCGAGCAGTTGCTTTGCAAGGGGGAAGTTGTTATCGGATTGGATAATATCAGTGATTTCTATGATGTTGCATTAAAAAATCACAATCTAAAACTCATAAATGAAAAACCTCATGCAGAAAAGAATTTTACTTTTATTCGCGGAGATATCACTGAAATGTCATTATTGCAGATACTCTTCAACGAATATGATATTGAAAGTGTGATCCATCTTGCAGCAATGGCCGGAGTGCGTCCTTCGATAGAAAATGCGCTCTATTATCAGAAAGTGAACATTGAGGGAACTCACAACCTGCTTGAATGCTGTAAAGAACACAACGTGAAGAAATTCATCTTCGCATCTTCGTCCTCAGTGTATGGAAATAATGAAAAAGTGCCTTTCTCCGAAGATGATCCCGTGGATAAACCGATCTCACCTTATGCGGCTACCAAAAAAGCGGGGGAGCTTCTCTGCCATACATATCATTATCTCTATGATATGGATATTGCGTGCTTGAGATTTTTTACCGTGTACGGTCCCCGCCAGCGTCCCGATCTTGCGATCCATAAATTCTCTCAGTATATAATAAATAAAAAAGCGATACCATTTTTCGGTGACGGCACGACCTCAAGAGATTACACCTATATTGATGATATTATTGATGGTGTTATGAAAGCATTTGCCTGGCTAAAAAAACATGAAGGTGTATTTGAGATCATAAATTTAGGGAACAATGAACCGGTAACCCTCGAAGAATTGGTTAAAGAAATTGCGGAAAATTTCGAGTATGAAGTGCTTACTGATAAGCAGCCAATTCCTAAAGGTGATGTGCAGAGAACCTATGCTGATATATCAAAAGCGAAAAAATTATTACATTATAATCCCAGAACTAACTTAAAAAATGGATTAAAGAAATTTTATGAATGGTTCAATTCATATTATAAATTAAATTTGATGGAGTAAGATGTTTGACTTATTAGAAAACTGGAAAAGAACTGATTATGCTGGTGACTTGAGCGTTGAATCTGAAGGACGGGATGTCGTCGTCATGGGTTGGGTTCATAATCGGCGAGATATGGGAAATCTTATTTTTATTGATCTGAGAGATGTAAAGGGGCTTGTTCAGGTCGTTTTCAATCCTTTAAACAGCACTCAGCTTCTGACAAAAGCGCATAATCTTCGTCTTGAATACGTGGTCGCAGTAAAAGGAACGGTTGCTATCCGCCCTGATGATATGATAAATCCCGATATGAAAACAGGACGGATCGAAGTGATTGCAAAGGCACTAAAAATACTAAATTCATCCAAAGAATTGCCTGTTCAAATTAATGAAAAAGTTGTCGCTGATGAGGATTTGCGGCTGAAATATCGTTATCTTGATCTGAGACGACACGAGTTGCAGCGCAAGATATTACTACGGCACTTTATAGTATATGAAATGAGGAAATTTCTTACAGAGCGAAATTTTTATGAAATAGAAACTCCTTTACTCGTCCGAAGTACTCCTGAAGGCGCACGGGACTATCTTGTTCCCAGCAGGGAATACAAAGGAAAATTCTATGCACTTCCTCAATCACCCCAGATATATAAACAGCTTTTAATGATCAGCGGGTTCGATAAATACTTTCAAATCGCTCACTGCTTCCGCGATGAGGATCTTCGGGCGGACAGACAGCCGGAATTCACCCAGCTAGACATAGAAATGAGTTTTGTATCTCCGGAAGACATTTTTGAGATCATGGAAAAAATGTTCTGCAAATTATTCAAAGAGATACTTGATATCGAATTGCCAATTCCATTTCCAAGACTCACTTATCATGAAGCTATGAGACGCTTTGGTTCTGATAAACCGGATCTCAGATTCGGCATGGAAATTCAGGATGTAACGGATATTGTAAAAAAAGCAGAATTCCGTGTATTCTCTTCTGTAGCTGAATCCGGTGGATGCATACGTGCGCTCAATGCAAAGGGCTGTGGAGAGTATACCAGAAAAGATATTGATAAACTTGAAGATATTGCAAAGCACCTTGGCGGCAAGGGATTGGCGCGTATGAAGGTAGAGGGTGGCACCTTGCACTCCAATATTGATAAGTTCTTCTCCGATGAGATAAAGGCTCAGATCATGGAACGAATGGAAGCAGAGGACGGCGACCTCATCCTTTTTGTCGCAGACAGGGAGAAGATCGTGTGCAAAGTCCTTGGTGAATTAAGAAACCGTCTTGCGAAAGAGCTTGAACTCATAGATAATTCCCAATTTAATTTTCTCTGGGTAACTGATTTTCCATTATTTGAGTGGAATGATGAAGGCGGGAAATGGGAGACAGCACATCATATGTTCACAATGCCAAAGGATGAGCACATTTCGTATCTTGATGATCCCGAAAAGTATGGCGACATTATCGGGCAGCTTTATGATCTGGTTTGTAATGGGCTGGAATTGTCTTCAGGCAGCATTCGATGTCACAGACCTGATATCCAAAGAAAGATATTCGAGGTCATCGGCATTGAAGGGGAAGAACTTGAACAGCGTTTTGGTTTCTTCCTGAAAGCATTTGATTACGGCACTCCTCCTCATGGCGGAATAGCTCCGGGAATAGATAGAATTGTGATGATCATGACTGCGGCAGAATCAATCCGTGATGTTATTGCTTTCCCGAAAACCCTTAAAGCAGTTGACCTTATGAGTGATTCTCCATCTGTAATTGACCCTTCTTTACTGGATGATCTGGGGTTGAAGATAAATAAATAACCTCACCCTTGCCCTCTCCTGCGATGAGAGGGAACCGCCTTCATGAAAAAGATAACACTACTTGCACGAGAGTTTCGGAGGAAGCAAACAAAAGCAGAACGAATATTCTGGCAGGCTGTTCGAAATAGAAAAGTTGGGGATCACAAATTTTACCGGCAATATCCCATTGAATTCATATACGATGATCAAAAAAGATATTTCATTGCTGATTGTTATTGTCATGACTCTCAACTGGTAGTTGAAATTGATGGTGGAATCCATGAACAACAAAAAGACTATGATACATTCAGAACAGCAATAATAAACCAATTAGAAATAAGAGTGATAAGATATACTAACAAAGAAGTGACTGATTCAATGGATAGAGTAAAAATCAATCTGCTTGAAGAATTGTCTGGTAAGCAAAAATGTGATGAGTTTCATTAAAACAGGTTCCCTTCTCTTCCTGAAGAGAATGGATTCAGGGATGAGTTATGAACCGTAGAACACTCTATGCGATTATAGTGTTAATAATACTCCTTCCCATTGGTTTTTTAACAAAGTTTTATACTGGCACTGCACAAAATTGGGTAAATAATTCACTTGGCGGGGTATTTTATGAAATATTCTGGTGCCTGATTATATTTTTGGTCTTTGATAAACTTAAGCCCATTTTGATTGCATCTGCAGTATTCCTCGTAACCTGCGCACTAGAATTCACCCAGTTTTGGAAACCTCAGTTTTTAGAGATACTCAGAGAAAATTTTATTATAAGAACAATAATTGGCAGCTCGTTTTCATGGAGCGATTTTCCTTATTATATAATTGGTTCCTTTGCAGGTTTTGCTATAATAGTATTGATTAAAAGAATTTCAGAGAAATAATCTCTATTATCCTTCCTATCAGCCACAAAACTCATAGGAACGATTAAGTGCGTTATGAAATTATAGGACACAGAAATGTGCCCTTTTTATTTATCAGGAATAATCGCGATGCCCGGAAGTTCTTTTCCTGAAAGATATTCCAGTGACGCACCACCACCGGTTGAAATATGAGAAACCTTATCGGCAAATCCAAATTTTTCTATTGCCGCAGCAGAATCACCACCGCCAATGATCGTGATTCCCGGGCATGCAGCAACTGCTCGTGCAATGCCTTTCGTGCCATGAGAAAAACTGCTTATTTCAAACATGCCCATTGGACCATTCCATATTACTGTTTTGGATAATTTGATGATTTCGGAATATTTTCTTACAGTAAGAATTCCAATATCGAGTCCGATCATATTATCGGGAATCGCATCTATTGGAACTGAATGAAATTCTGTGCCTTCCTCCATCTCTTTGGCGACAACTGTATCTTCGGGAAGTACAAAGTGTACATTCTTTTCTTTTGCTCGATCCATGATCTCAAGTGCTGCAGGAATTTTATCATCTTCAACAAGAGATTTTCCCACAGAATAACCAAGCGCTTTAAGAAACGTGTACATCATTGCTCCACCAATGAGGATGGAATTTGCTTTATCAAGAAGCTGCTCTATAAGGTCGATCTTATCAGATACTTTTGCACCGCCAAGTATTGCAGTGTATGGCTTTTGCGGATTAATAAGTGCTTTGTTAAGGAACTCAATTTCCTTTTCAACCAGTAATCCAAGGGCTGAGGGAATAAATTTTGCTACACCTACGTTTGATGCATGTGAGCGGTGTGCTGTACCGAATGCATCGTTGACAAATATGTCGCCAAGTGAAGCAAGCTTTTGTGCAAAATCAGGATCATTCTTCTTCTCTTCTGGATGAAACCGCGTATTTTCAAGGAGAAGGATTTCTCCTGGTTTTAAATTTCCAGCAGCTTGTTTTACTTCATCACCAATACAGTCGTGAGCAAATTGAACTCTTTTGCCAATGATCTCTTCCAATCGTTTTGCAACTGGCTCCAAGCTGAAGGTTGTCTTGTCCTCTCCTTTTGGACGACCTAAATGTGACATCAGAATGACCGCAGCATTATGGTTGAGCAAGTAGTTGATGGTCGGTAATGCAGCTTTTATTCTTGTATCATCTGTGATATTTTGATGTTCATCGAGAGGAACATTGAAGTCAACTCTGACAAGCACTTTCTTTCCGTTTACGTTAATATCGGAGATAGTTTTTTTGTGCATATTCCTCCTTATTTAGGATTTGTAATTTTAAGATAATGATAAATAAAATCATACTGTTTTGTAAAAGTATTAATGTATAATTGTTTTTCGATGTTCAGCCGAAGTTCATCAGCTTTCCTTTCATGTTCCGAAACAGCAAGCAGGCGTTTGTCAAATTCAACGGAATTATCCTTGAGATAATTTTATAGTCCTCTTTTGAAAAAAATTCCTGCCTCGCTGATGAAATTCAAAAAGTCATCAATCTGCATCTCGATCATCTTTGATGTTTTCAGTAATATAGCCACGATTACTCCTTGCTATTTAACTTCCAGTATTTTGCGCCTTTTGGGCATCTCCCCAATCCTATCCCTAATCCTCCAAAGAGAATGACGTAATGCAATCTGCACTTCGTACACACATAGAGCTTTTTAATGCCGATCAACCTCATGAACCACGTTCTGTGGTCACGATGTCGATTTCCATTTCCGCAGCAGGGGCAATATTTACCAAATGCAATCTTCATAGTTATTTCAATCTTGTCCAGGTACCATATATGACGCTCTTTCTTATCTTGCACAGATCTCTTTCCGGCGTTAAGATAAGACTGTTATTATCTTCAATAGAAAAATGATAAATTCCTGCATTCTTGCACTGCAAATCGCTCAGGAATGCAATCTTTTTGGATAAAATACTCACGTCGCCATGAGTATTAATATGACCCACGATTGGGTCTTCTACTTCATATGAGAATGTAAAATCTTTATTGAAAGTAAGTCGTGCTGTATATGAAGATTTCGTACTCTTGATAGTTCTCTGCCACGAGCCCATGAGTGACTTGGGTTGTTGGGTCACATAATAAGTGCTGCATGATACCATACAGATTATAAGAAAGATAAGAATAATATATTTTTTCATCTGTTCTCCTTAGGATTTTTTAAAAATTTTTCACAAAATGTCAACAATGAAAATAATTATAATTTTCAATTTATTTGACATTGCTTTCATAAAAATAGATGTACCATATATTAAAACAAAATATGTAGGATGCAATGCTTATTAGAGATAACAGGAACGTTCAACATAACGTGAATAAATTGAAAATCGCACTTGCATTGTCAATCCTTTTATTGCTCATCCCTACATTTATTTATGCAGATGCACCTGTATCCCGAGGATATTATGCAGATATTCCCAGTCATGATAAGTCTTTGTTACCGGCACTACTACAGAACACCTCTGACTTCATTTCCCGAGCTGTGCCCTCTTTGAAGATCTTCCTGATAATCACACCTATATTATTTTTATATACATGGTTCTCTTTTTGGTTTGCCAGTTTTTTGAAAGTTAAAAAGAATCTCAAAACAGCATATACAAGGAAAGTATTTCATGTTATGATATTCTTAATGGCTGGAATTCTTCAGATCGTGATAGGGCTTTCCGGTGTCGTGCTGTTTGGTATAATCGTTGTTTTATTCGTGCTGTTCGCAGTATATAAAGGAAACGGATTCCCATTTTACGAAGCGCTTGCGCGACCTAAGGACGAGCCCCGAAGAAGTGTTTTTATTGTGCTTCCTTTGCTGACAACCGCTCTTGGAGGAGTGTTGGCAAATGTCTTTTTCTATCCGTTCGCTCTCGTCGGATATTTTGTATGCGGATGCGGAGATGCAGTGGGAGAACCCATTGGCGCAAAGTGGGGAAAACATGAATATAAAGTTCCTTCAGTGTTGGGTGTGAAAGTCACACGAAGTATCGAAGGATCAGTTGGGGTGTTAACTGTAGGTTTTCTTGTGGCATTTCTTACTTTGCTCTTTAGTTCATACGGATTGTGGATTTCTTTGTATGTCGGCTTTGCCTGCGGATTGGGAGGTGCTCTTGTTGAAGCAGTCAGCACTCACGGATTTGATAATCTGACAATCCAGATCATTGTCTCAGGAATCGCATATTTGTTATTAAGATAGGAGAAAAAATGAAAAAGAATCTAATTTTTTTAATCTTAATTGGTGCTTTGGTTGTATCGTGTACGCAATTTTCCAGGGTGAAAAAGGTGTTGATATTAGAGGAAGAATCGAGCGTAAGCGTTCCCTTGCCGAAAAGATCAACTTTTGAACTCACACAAGCGTTTGAAAAAGACGGATATGCCATCGATACGGTCATAACGTTTCAGGGTAAGAGAGGTATTAAAGCCCATAGCACTTCTGCATTTAATTATGAGACAAAGAATCCAAAAAATGTTTATTACCTGGAAGGAACAGGTTATCAAATGGGTCACCTGTTTGGTAAAATTGCTCATCAAAATATTGAAACCATGTGTACAAAATTCATGGACGGCATTGTGCCGGCTTTTCTCAGACCCGGATCTGTCAAACCATATAGAAGTCTCCTCGGCGAGCTGATGATCGACATCATTAAAAGCAACGATAAAATCATAAGCCGTGTGCTGCCGCAGGAGTTGATGAATGAAATGGTCGGGATCGTCGCCGGATGTAAGGAAGCAAATCCTCATACAATGGTGAATCTCGATAATATATTTGCCCTCAACGTGGGAATCGATTTTCTCCTTGCCCAAACATATAATATCGAAGGTTTATGGAAGTCGATCCCCGGAATAGATGCGTCAAACCTGAAACCTCCTTTATTCTGCAACGCATTTTCAGTATGCAAAAAAGCTACAAAAGATGGGAAGCACTATTATGGAAGAGATTTCATGTTCCCCACAGCAGATATTTTCCAAAATATTGCCTGTATGATAATTTATAATCCTGACCCAATGCTTGACTATCCAAGACGAGAGCCAATTATTTCTGTTACTGCGCCTGGAATGATCGGCTCGATCACTGCGATGAATGCTAACGGACTCGCACTCGGAGTTGATATGGTTCCAGCTGGAAATTTGAATGAGAAACAGCCGGGCTTGAATTCATTGCTTCTTGTACGGCACGCTGCACACTATGGTTCATCTTTTGAAAAAGCATTGCGGGTTATAGTTAATGCACCGAGAGGGGTTCCCTGGCTTTACTCAGTGGCAGATGCTCCATCTGGTCGAGCAGCAATACTCGAAGCAGGCGCGTATGCCGACAGACTGGATTTTTTAGCATTTCCGAAAGAAGAGCTTATTAAAGAGGGATTATTTCCAACCAGAGAATTTCTGGCAGAATATGATACACTAGCCCTCGAATATGGGTTGAAAATACGTTGGGATAATTATGTGTATCCTGACACATTTTTCTATTTTAATACCGGACTCTTTATGAAGTTCGATAAGCCCTACAATCCTGAAGAATTCTTTAATAAAACCGCTTTTGTAGATTCGACATTCAAAGCCCGTGCTGTGCCAAATGGATATTATTTTGCCCCTCAACGAGAGGAAAAATCCGACTTGGTTCTGGTGACAAATATGTATATAAATCCTTCAATGCGTTTGTGTTCCATGGCTCCCTGGACAACCATGATGTCTGCTGATCACATGGATGACACCCAGTGGCGATATGATGCCCTGAACAAAATATTATTAAAGGAATACGGAAAAATCGATTTTGAAAAAGCTCGTGATATAATAAATTTTCTTGCACCCAATGGAAAATATTATACTCATTTCTACGAAGAAGTAAACAATAGTGATTATTTCTATCAAAGTGCAGCGAGTTCGGATGGAAAGACTCTTCAAATATTTGGCGCTACATCCATTTGCGATCTGACTGAAAAGATCATAGAGAGCCATTACGGCTATTATGCTGACGAATGGATTAAGCTAAGTATTGGTAATTATATTAAAGAATAAGTTAGGGCAAAAACATGGATGAATGGACCGTAAACAGCAAACGTTATTGGTTTAGCTGTGATATGGAATAGTTACCGATATTGTATAAAACTTGACTGAAAAAACTTGCATATAAAGGTATCCATCTTAATATTTTTTATTGGGAATATTTGGAAAATCGGGGTGTAGCGCAGCCCGGCTAGCGCGCTTGAATGGGGTTCAAGAGGTCCCGA
>CAYUTH010000035.1:0-14897 GCA_964447485.1 uncultured Candidatus Cloacimonadota bacterium
GATCATTTCGTACGTTTCGTAGCCGTTGATAAGGCCGCTTCCGATCGAGGTCATACTCTGATGCTCCATCCCGCCCATTCCGCCAAACACACCGCATTCTGCAGCGCCGTATTTCTGCCAGGGATAATCCCCGAATCTGCTTTCGTAAATTCCCAGCGCAACAGGAATGCATGCAAAATCTGTCTGTGCTGCAGCGAGATGTCCGGGATAGACATAGTTTATGATAGGTACACCCGGGTACGTTTGCTCGAAGGTACTGTAAGCCCCAATGCAGATCGATACAAGATACGTCGCAATCTGTCCGGTGTTATTCCATGTATATGTTTTGGTGTCGTCACCGTTATTTATTTCGCTTTGCAGCAAACCGTTCGATGCAACGAGTTTGTCGTCCGGAACAGTGATGATCATTTTTGTCGTTGCTTTATCCCACGGGTGATCATATCCGGGCCACCAATACCGCGCGCCGTTTGGGTCTGCATAGGTGTAGATGTAGGATGACCAGTGAATGCCTGTGCTGTAGCCGTCACTGCTGAGTACGGGATATCCTTCATAAAAAACCTGTGTGGTGAAATTCTCCCCGATTGAGTAGGCGTGGTCCAACGTGATGGTGAGTATGCCATTTGCATAAGTGTATGCTGCCGAGGTTTCGTTTACAAAAACTCCAGTCACATCGAGACTTTCGAGTTCGTATGTGATTTCAGCGAGCCCGTTTTCCGTTGCAGTAACCTGTGCGACCACATCTCCCTCAATATAATGAGTTGAGGGGAAAAATTCGATCGAGATATTATAATGCTGCATGTCGAAGCCGTGCAAAGAATCAGCACGTGTGGCATAAAATTGTGATGGTGTATTTTGTTTATGAAAGAGTTCGCGCGGGAGATAATCTGCGAAGAGAGTTGTTGAGAAAACAAGTAGAACAAAAAAAAGACTCACATTTTTTTTCATATTTATAATCCTCTGATTTGATTTTTTTAACTATGGGGTAGAAGCAGGTTTATCCTGCTCAACAAAAAAACAGAATCATTGATTCGGAACAAGCCGAACTACCTCTTATTTATTGAACACTTATATTAACAATATTTTCTTTATAAATCAATTTCGTCAATTTTCAAAGCTCCATTTCCAGTCTCAAGAAATATTATTGAGGAATAGGGATAATAGTCTGGATTGAGAATGCGCGTATCTTTGTATTGATTATTATGGATGTAGTTCAACTTTTCGAGATATTTCTTACGAGTATAAATATTGAAATCATAAAAATTCTTTTGCCATTTGAAGTTTATTTGTAATTCTTTCTTGATGTCAACTGCGGTTTTACCTTTGATCCGATGGATGATTTTAGATATATTCAAAGGGGCTTCTTTTGAGAGAAGCGAGTATTGATTTTTGAATAATTTCCTTTCCCTCATTTCTGGGGTAGAGGCAGATATATCCTGCCGTCTTAAAATTTCAGAGTTATCAGTTCGGGGTAAACCCGAACCCACCCCATTTAAAAGAATGGCAAATTTCTCTCTCCGTAAATTATTTTCACAACTTAGGGTAGAAGTAGGTTTATCTTGCTCATCGAACTCATTCTCTTCATCCACTTCAAACCATATCAAGAAGTGAACATGATCCGGCATTATTGAATAACCAAAAATCTTAAAACCGAGTTCTTGTCTGTATATATTGAGATTTTCCAATAAAATATCGCAGCAACGAAAGTCTAGGAAGAAGGGTTGATGACCAAAGGTGTTTGTTGTTACAAAATGAATACAGCTTGGCGCATTTATTTTACGCCATTTTTTATAATGCCCCATGATTTAAAAACAGGGCAGGCGATCATCTCTCTGACCAACCTGCCCGAATAATTTATTTAAAATTCAGTCGAAGATTTCCTTCTTCGGTCTCGCGGACGAAACGCGCATCAGTGATGATCTGCAGGAAAATTTCTGCGGTATTCCACACGACACCTCCCAGCAGATGTCCGCCAATCATCTCGTGAGATTTCTCAGCAAGCGCCACATGTACATGCCATTCATGCTTGCCTGCAGGATTGAGATACATATTACCATTCACAGAAACGAGTTCTGCTGGCTCGCTGATCGTCTTTATTTGATATGTGCCGCCGAATAAATAGCCGATCTTGGCGCCTTTAAGCATACCCACGCCGCTTATGATAATTGCATTCTTCAGATCCTGCTGCTCTGCAATCTTGTTGAGTTGAGCAAGGAAATCCTCACCATGAATCATTCGAATGCAATAAACCGATCCGTATTTTTTCTCTACCATAATAGTACTTTTTTTATTCTTTGAAGAAATCAATAATAACTTCCGCGACTTCCAGTCCTACCCGATCCTGTGCCTCTTTCGTTGACGCACCTATGTGGGGAGTAACGGACACGTTTGGATGAGAAACCAGCTCTATATTTGTAGTCGGCTCTTCTTCGAAGGAATCGATGCCTGCAAATGCTACTTTGCCTGAATTCAAGCCATCGAGAAGCGCTTTTTCATCAACAACGCCGCCACGGGCACAGTTTATGATCATCACACCGTCTTTCATATTTGCAATATTATCTGCATTAATAATGTAGTGAGTGCCTTCTGTATGCGGAATGTGAAGCGAAATAATGTCCGCGCGTTTCACTAAAGCATCAAGTTCAACGATATCCACGTTCATATCCGTTTCTTTAACATACGGATCATATGCGAGCGCTCTCATATCGAGGGCAATCGCTTTTTTTGCAAGAGATTTTCCAATATTGCCGAATCCGATAATGCCAAGCACTTTTCCTGCCACTTCCTTGCCTTTATACTGCTTCTTGTTCCACTCGCCATTTCTCATAGTGATGTTTGCCTGCGGGATAAATCTGTACAGCCCAAGCATGTGTGCAAGAGCGAGTTCGGCAACGGATTGAGAGGAGGCCGTCGGTGTGTTCGAAACAGTAATTCCTTTTGAACGGGCATATTCATGATCGATATTGTCAATACCGACACCGCCGCGTACAATGAGCTTCAGTTTGTCAGCAGCATCGATTGCGACTTTACGGACTTTCGTGGCACTGCGGATCACGACTACATCGTATCCTTTGATAATCTCTGCGAGTTCTTCGGGTGTTTTTTTGTCCGTTTTAATATCACATTCGTGTCCTGCTCTTTCAAGAAGTTCGATACATTCTGATGAAACAGGATCGCTGATCAGTATTTTTGCCATTACGCCTCCATACAGTTTTTACTTCTGCAAATATATCATTTTTTTGATGTCGGTTGAATGTTCACCTGATTGGATCTGATAGAAGTACACACCGCTATTTACTTCTTTTCCATTATCATCGCGCCCGTCCCATACTACTTCATGCGTTCCCAAATTGGGGTTTGGGAACGAGGTAATATTTTTAATAAGCTGGCCCCTTACATTATAAATTTTAATCTCTGTGTTCTCTGTGTGCTCTGTGGTATAATAATGTATGGTTGTCGAGCCCTGGAATGGATTAGGAAAATTCTGCCCGAGCACGAACTCATTATTTCCGGGTGCGGGATCATCTGCTCCGACAAGTTCGATAATAGCCACATCATCGACATACCAGCCGTAGTAATTATGTTGAGATGTATCTGATCCAAAATGCCAGCGAAGGACTATTTCCTGGTTTGCGTACGGCGCCAGACTGAATTGTGCAAGTGTCCATTCAGTGCGTGTCCCACCATATCCCTGCTGGCTCAGGGCAGTTATATTGCCGTCATACCCGCCAACAGGAGTCAACAAGCCAAAGGTACCTCCGCCGTTGGTTGAAATACTTACATTTCCGCCATCGTACAGAGTTGAACTTCCTTCAAAATAATGCAAATGATAGAATTCGAGCATGGGATTGTTGCCAAGTTGGATTTCTGGTGAATCAAGATACCAATGTGCATTGTCAACGTAATAGCCGCTGAGATTTGTAGCCCATAGTTTAATGCCGGAATATGCAGTGATGTCTCCTGCAGAGGGCTCTCCCCACTGCCATCCGCTTGGATTGTTGCTGGTAAAATCTCCGTCATTCTGCTCGAAATTCCAGAAAAGGTAGGGTTGATAAAGGTTAAAATTTATCACGTTATTGAACTGAGTGACAGTAATGTCCTCGGTTAGGCTGCTGTAGCCGTCTGCAGTGACTTTGAATGTATAGGTTCCTTCCATCACATTATCGATAGCATAGGTGCCGTCAAATCCTGTATAGACCGGAGCGTGGACAGAATCCATTATCTCGACCTTTGCGCCGATGATCGGTGTATGTGTATCTCCATCCCGAACAATACCGGTGATATCTACCGATTCTGCTTCATAGAGGATAACATCAACCCGTGTCGCGCCTGTATCGGAAACAGTGATGTTGGTTATGGTTTGAGGTATGAAGGCATAGGCGCTTACCGTAATATCATATACACCGGGAGAAAGCATACGGTGATAATCTCCCACATCGGGATCTGTGTACACTTCGGAATGATCAAAGTCATGATCGACAACCGTGATCTCTGCATCGAGCGGATTGCCAAGCGAGTCCGTAACAATGCCCCGAATGCCGTAATACACATTCTTTATATAATTAATAAATGATCTCTTCAAATATCCCCAGTGCGCATCAAGTTGGGAAGCGGGCAGCAATTTTACATCTGATATCTCAACAGTAACTTCGCGGCATGCCTGGAACCAGTTCATATAATCCTGGCGTCCACCATTGATTGTATACCATTGATAACCTCTAATATATCCAGTCGGACTAACACTCTGAAAATATCCGGAAGGAGAGTGGGCAAAAACAGTATCTGCAAATGCTTTTGATATATCAATGTACCAGTCATCATCTGCATGAAGAATGTTCCATGTATCCCATGGATAGTTTACCACCTCCGAACCTCCATGAAAGTTAGCAGAGTGGATGAATGAATTTGCTTCTGCTATATTCATCATTGCAATGGTTTCCGGCTGCCAAGCATGTCCGTCTGGATGGGGTCCGTCTTCCGGATCAGGGAAATTTCTGTTGATGTCTACGCCGTTCGCATTAACTCTCCTGGCTCCATAAATATTATCATTTCCTCCGTAGTAGGTGCCGTCAGGATTCGCAAGTGGATTTATCCATATCTCGATTTCGTTCACCATTTCTGTCATTTCTGGATCGAAGCCGTAGCCGGAAAGCAGGTAATCGATCAATCTCAACATCAGCACATAGCCCGTTGTTTCATCACCATGCATGGTTGCGGTGTACATAAATTCCGGTTCGTCCTCTTCAATGTTGACATTATCGGAAATTACTGCAAAGAGAAGTTGACGACCATCGACAGTACTGCCGATGTCCACGATCCTGCAGAGTGTTGGGTAATCCGAAGCGAATTGGTACATCATCGCAATATACTGATCGTAGGTGGGGTAGTAATCCCAGTCACGAACTTCTCTAAGTGTCGGTGCCATTTCGGGAATAATAAGTGTTCCCGGATGGGGAAGTTCTGTGATCTCATAACCGAGATCTTTTAGTTTGGCGACATCAAGCTGGTTTCCATAGGCATACACCGTGTTGCCTTTTACGTTATCGATGGACACGATGCGCGTGAGTAACTCGAGCTCGGTTCGTTCTGTAATTTCAAAACTAAAATAGATTTCTTGCACATCTTTAGTGCTTGCATACAAGCTGCTGGCAATGAGAAGAATGAATGTAACTAATAAAAAGTGTTTCATATTATACCTTTAAAAATTATTTATTTTCATACACGAGGATCTTGGGATTTTGTCCCCGCCATTTTTCATATTCTGTCTTGATTTCGAGTTTGAAAAAATTTTCTTTATCCTCGTTGGCAAAGGTGATGATATTCATGAAATACATCTTGCCGTCTTTGCCGCGGAAGGATTTTTGGGGAAGTTCCACGATTATCTCGCCGCCCTTTCTCAAAATAGTAATTTCATTAAGAAGGATACCTTCGTCGATTTCTATCACTGCTCGTGCCTGAACGATGCCTGTGTTTATGTCTTTAAATTTAATGTTCATAATTTACCTGATCTGCCCTATGTCTATGAGCATATTCTCGAACCACTTTTGGTGTATATCAAATGGTTTCCCTCGGTTAATACGTTGAAACCCGATGCATCGGAGCTCGTTATTGTGATCTTCATCGAGCGCCACCACGCCGCTCTGTCCGTTCAGTCCGCAACGGGCTGCTTCTGCGCATGTTCTCTGAATAAGATCGAGGTCTTCTTTGTTTGGAGGTGCCGAACGTGCAAAATACCCACTCTTCTGAACAAGCACTTTATCTGCTTTCAGCATGGTTTTAAAGCGTTTTGCAAACCACTGTCCCGGGTTAAGCTCATCAAGCCGCACATGACCGAAGGCATCACGTTGGACAGGTTCGCCCTTCGCTTCCATTTCGGACACGATCGTCTCCATACCGGCACCTTCGCTCAGGAAGATGTTTACGGAATCCTTGCTGTCCATGAGCCGGTTAAGGCGTTCTTCTTCTTCATCAATATCAATTCTCATTTCGGGAATGTAGATCGCATCTATATCCCAGCGTTCACGGGCAAGAAGGATATCCGGCAAAAAACTTTTTTTCTTCAGACGTTTTCTATATTCCTTTGCTGTGGCAGCAGTAAGCCATCCGCAGTGCCGTCCCATGACTTCATGGATTAAGAGCTGGCGCGAACTGGTCGTGTTCTCATTGGCAACATTCTCAAAAAAAACAGCGCCCTGTTCTGCAGCAGTTGCAGCGCCGAGAGTTTGATGGATCGGTATTACATCATTATCAACAGTTTTTGGGAGTCCAACCACAGTGAGGTCATAACCGTTCATTTTCAGATAGGATGCAAGTTCGGAAGCCATGATATTCGTGTCGTCTCCGCCGATCGTGTGGAGGATGGAAACGTTGTCTTTCATGAGCTGTTCTGCGGCAACCTGTAGCGGATTCTGTCCTTCCTGGATATAGCCCTTTTTTACGCAGTCCGCAACATTTGTGAGTTTGACCCGGCTGTTACCGAGCACGCTTCCGCCGTATTTTTGAAGACATTTTGCTTTTTTTCTTACTTCTTCTGATATAATAATGCTGTTGCCCTCGAGAAGTCCTTTATAGCCGTTCAGATATCCGATGATCTCCATATCCGGTACAAGCTTGGTGTACTCCATGATCAGGCATCCTGTGGCAGCGGAAAGGCAGGGAGCGATACCCCCGGATGTCAAAATTGCAATTCTGTCTTTTTTCTCGCTCATGCAGCGTACTCCGTTATGACTTTTTTAATCACCAAAACTGATACCAACACCCCGGGCTGTATGCACAAGATTCGAGTGCACGTTTACCAGGTTATATGTATTGATCGCATCTTTGATTGGGACACTTTTTATATCATTATTTTTATAGGCAACCATTTCACCAAATTTTTTCTCGAGCACCATCTCGAATGCTTTCACGCCGAACTGGGTAGCAAGGATCCTGTCAAAAGCACAGGGAATGCCGCCGCGTTGTAAATGTCCGAGAATAGTGACGCGGATATCTGCTTGAGTACCGGCATCTTCCAGCTCTTTTTTAAGCCGGATGCTTGCACCGCTGAGCTTGAAATTATGGTGGCCGATCTCATCAACTTCCTGCCCGATAACTGTGCCATGCTTCGGATATGCTCCTTCTGCAATGACAATATTAGCAAAACCTCGCCTGTCTTCAGTGCGCATTTCCACAAGCTCTTTTACTTTTTGGATATCATAGGGGATTTCCGGGATCAGACAGACCTCAGCACCGCCAGCGATAGATGCATACAGCGCGATCCAGCCGGCTGCACGCCCCATTACTTCGAGTATGATGATCCTGTGATGGCTTTCTGCAGTAGTCACGAGTTTGTCAACCGCATCGGTTGCAACCTCGACAGCAGTTTGAAATCCGAATGCAAAATCCGTCGCAGACAGGTCATTATCGATTGTTTTTGGAACACCCACAATATTCAGTCCCATCTTATAAAGCTTTTGTGAAATGGCTTGCGAGCCGTCCCCCCCGATGTTTATAACCGCACTGATATTCTCTTCTTTGAGGATTTCCAGCATCTCTTTTGAGCGGTCAATCTCGATCCAGTTACCGTTTTCATCCTGTATGGGCCACGCAAAAGGACCGCCCTTATTGGTTGTGCCGAGGATCGTCCCACCTCGCACATGAATACCAGCAACCGTTCGTAATGAAAGTACACGAAGTTCGCGGGGATCTTTGAGCACGCCGTTAAAGCCGTCTATACTTCCGACGATTTCCCAGTCTTCTTCCTGTGAAGCGCGTTTCACAATCGCACGGATCACCGCATTAAGTCCGGGGCAGTCACCGCCGCCGGTCAACACTAAACATCTTTTTTTCATAATTTTAAAATATATACAATAATTAAGTAATGTAATTAATATAATAGAAACGTGCTTGTTTATTTTTGTGTCAAGTTTGAGGAGATCGGAGAATTTAAAACGTAAAATGGAAAACACATCCAGCTTCATGTCGGAAATTCTGAGCATTATACTCATTCAAAGGGATATACTCGTCTATATTAAGGATTATTAGAATTTGTTATTATTTATCTATATATATTTAATAATTCTTTTCTAATATGATTTAAAATGCCAGAAAACCAATTTGTTAATTGATTATATGTTTGTATTTTATGGACATCTGGTTTATTTGCAGACCATTGCCCATTCATTGCAAAATGAAACTTCTTTATATCTATTATATCGGCATTTTGTGTTAAAAAATTTTTAAAACTATCACCTGACTTTTTAACCTCTATTAATTCTTTAAAATTTTCTGGTATTTCTGTTGGGTATTTATAAGAATGAAAATGCCAATGCGGTTGAGGATGATGATCAGATAACTCATCATAATTATCCCAATCAGCCCTAAACAACTGAGTTTTAACCTCATCTTCATGATCGCCCTGAAATACAGAAAGTGAGAAAAATATATTTGGGATATTAGTTTTCTTTTCGGATTTAGTTTTCTTTTTTGCTTTTTTAGGAATGAAATTAATTTCAATGTATATCCAAATATTATCCGTCCATTTTAATACTTTTATTGGCTGTCTTTCATTCTTTTTATTGTTTATTGCATCTGATATATTATTTCCATTTATTATCCATAAAAAAAGTTTTTTATGAATAAGTCTAAATGACTGATCAATATAATCTTGTCCGACTCTATTTAATTTAGATATCAAGCCTGTCATATATTTAAATCAATTTTATATATGTATTTTTTTAAGTAATCATCAATTATTTCAATATTATAGAAGTCAACTTCAGTAATTTGCTTGCCAAAATGTACTAATTTTTCAAAAACAAAACTGTTTCTCAGTTCATCAGTAATTTCAGGGATAGGAATGTCTTTCGTGTATTTTTTTCCTAAATCCCAACCTTTTAGTAATTCTTTTGAATAAATTGAAAGCATAGTATTGAAAAATGAACTATTGAAAATCGAAAGATAAAAATAGTAATAATCATTATTAGAAAATTCTTTTTTTGGTATCCATCCATTACCCCTTTCTACAACAAATTCTCCTTTATTATCGAAAGCAAAGGAGCCGGATTTACCAAATTCGGTAGAAATTAGCTTTGGATATTTTTCTCTAAGCCATGCTCGGTGTTCGCTTAATATCCACCAATTACTTTCATTTTTCCGAGCTCTGTTAATTAATTTAGTCTTATTGGGAAGAAGAAGTTGTTGGTATAAATTAGGAACTTTCTTTTCCAATTCTTCTTCTGTTGATATTAGTAATCCAGTATGGTCATAAGGATACCATATATATCCGAATGTGATTATTGAACCATTCTTTATAGAATCATTATCTATTGCTGGTCTAAAAAATTGTTTTTCTTCTGGTGGTAAAGTATTATAAAATTCATTAGTAATTTTAAAAATCTGGTTATTCCCTGTTCTAACACCCTGTTTTACACTAAAAATATCTTGGATGATTTTTAATCTATTTAAGTCAATTAATGATTTTAAATGTTTCATTAAACACTCTTCATTATAGGATAATACTTTCCAGTTTTCTTTGTGGATCGGATATTCAATTGGTTTATAAATATTGTAAGTGTTTTTATCTTTCACATAAGGTATTTGCCCATAATTTATTTTTCTTAAATCACGAAATGCTTCATTAACAATACCTTTCTCGTTCATAGTCCAAAGTAAAACAGGGATTTCATTAGATTGAGGTTTTCTCCCAATAAGAATACTGACGTCAGTTAAAGCATATTCAAATACATAGTTGCCAAGTTTACCTACAAGTAAAAGTGATAGATTATCTCTTATTTCATTCCGCAGGGTTTTATAAGAGTCTGATAATAACATTGATGTAGGCATAACCGTTCCTAAAACTCCATTCGGTTTTAAGTGCTTTATAGCTTTACAAATAAATGCACTGGCAAGATTTGGTTTTAGTCGAGCACTTTTATCTAATACAACCATGACAACATCTCTATCGCATTTATCCATCAATTCCCAAGAAAGAAATGGTGGGTTCATTAATATCAAGTCATAATCATTATCCCAGTCCTCTGTTAAAGAATTATCGACTGGTTTAATCTTAAAAGTAAGTCTGTCTTGCCATTCTCTTTTTTCATATGCGAGTAAGAAATTTGAGATATTAACTGCTGATTCAGACCTATCCAAACCAATTATCTCTACCTTTCCAGAAAAGTTTAATGTTTTTAATTGTTTCAAAACCTCTAGAAGGAATTCAGAGCTTCCACAAGCGGGATCAAATATTTTTAATGTAGTAACGTCCTGTAAATTGAAATTTGACAAAGAATATTCAACGATACTTCTTGCAAGGGATGATGGTGTATAATGAAAACTAGAAAATAGCTGATACCTTGATTTATAACTCGGATCATAAAACCCGAATAAATCAGCATCTCTACTAAGAAAAATTGCTTCTTTTAGGGCTTCTTGAAACAAATTCCCCGCCGAGTGTCGCAAAATTAAATCAACATTTGGTTTTAAATTTTTTGTTTTAAAATTTATTCCACGTTTGAATTCATCAAAATAAAAGTCGAGATTTGGACTACCGTCTATATTGGGAATATTCCATTTATTAAGATCAACTTGTTTAAAATCACCACCCTCTTCATAGGTTGCCAATAATAAAAGCAGACAATTTATAGCTCGAACACCTTCTTCTTTTTCGTCTGTTAGGTTCCTTAAACTTTTATAAATGTTTATTATAAAAGGAACAATGTCATATTCGCTTTTATACGATTTAAGCAATAGATAATCATAGAACTTATCAATATGTTGGCTTATTAAGTTTAATTCGTACGGACCCTCTTTGTCTTTAAGCCAATTATATAAAAATAAACTATTATCATTAATTGTGAGAAAATTTTTAGTATTACTAGACCATGCATATGAATTATAATCATCTGGTGTCTTATCAGATTTAAGATCTATACAAAAATCTCCAATACCGCCATTTAACAAGATAAATTTATTATTTAATTCCGATGAAAATAAATTTATAGGTAATAAACCTAACTGATTTTTCCAAGAGTCTATGCTATTTAAGTTTGTCATTTTCGTCACCTATATTTTAAAAATTTACAATTTATCTAAGTATAAAGAATCTCAATAAATACAATATCCAAAAATTCAAATTGAATTTTTAACAAATTATTTTACCACCATTTTTTTTCTACTTTAATATTTTTGACTTCTCCATTTTGTATCAAATAATATTATCATCTACAAAAAATTATCCAATCATTCAGTTGTCAATAAATAAATCAGGGATAAATAAGTACTTTTACAAGAAGATTATTCATCTATTTTATATATATTGCCAGGGAGCATTTAAATTATGATTTGAGATGGTCGTGCAGCAAACTACATGGATTAGAATAGCTCTGCACAAATATTTTTCTCATTAAAATACCAATTCACAATTTATTCTACCCAAGAGCCAAGTATAGCCAATCTCTGCTGAAAATCTTATACAAGAATTACCGAAAATTGATATGCTATATCCCAAGCCAATTGTAATATTTGGGAACCATCTTTTTTTCCGCTCAGGATCATCATCAAAAGAATCCTGCATTTCTGCATATTCGGCACCAAAATTTGCTCGGAAAAAGAATCCTTTTGCACGTGTATTGCCGAAATGTTCACTAATCAACGACAGACCATATGATTGGTGGGTGTTTACCCAATAATGATAATTAGCAGCAATCGTAAAATCGATAACACCCTCATCAATTAATCTGATTCTATGTGTATAACCGACAGCAACGCCAGGTATGAGAAGTGGCGAGACCCGCAGGTAGAAAAAATTCTTTCTATACTCGACCTCATTTTTGTTATTGATTTGCATTGTGTTATTTGAGGCAAAGGTATTCTCGGCGGCCTGAGCACAAGCCATTACGCAGAGTAAAATAAAAACAAAAATTACTTTTTTCATAACCATTCCAATTTCACTAGTCGATAAAAGCTCACATTAGAATAAAAACTCACAATTTAATCTGGCAATTATCGCTGTATATCCTAACTCAAGTGATAATCTAATATATGAAGCTTTGTTGAATGGCATACTGTATCCAAAACCAATAGTTGCGTTTGGAATCCAACGTGGTTTTTCTTCAGTGCTGGGTTCATTGATATATTCAGCTCCAAGATTAAGGCGCGAGAAAAAACCTGTGGCTTTGGGATTACTAAAATGTTCGGTGATCAAAGACACTCCAAGGGATTTAAAAATTCCGGGAACAAATAAATCCCAATCATGATAATTCACAGCAACTGTAATATCAATGACCTTATCTCCAGAATGGCTTATTCTGCGCGTGTACCCAGCTGCAATACCGGGAACAACAATAGGAGTGACCCGAACATATATAAACTCATGCCTTTTCTTAATATCAGCTTCCGTACTCGATATACCAGCCACAATTTCTTCAGACTTTGGATTAATTGTTGTATTGGAATCAATTTCTTCATGAGAATATACATTAGTTTGAGTAACAAGTATTATGCTTAAAACTAAGAAAATCATTATATTTTTCATAAAAAGATTAATGTTATTATAAGACTTGAAGTCTGAGTTTTCAAGAATCTGATTTTAAATATAGGTGCTAAAAAAAATACTCAACATTGATTCTTCCAAGGAAGGAAGTCCATCCAATCTCGACAGATATTCGTACTGAGGAGGAGTTATCGTAACTGAACGAATAACCGATGCCGCCGGTAATATTTGGCAAAAACTTCATTTTTTGCGGTCCGCCCTCTTCAAGGAACTCAAAAAAGTCTCCATATTCCAGCCCGACATTAAGCCGATAAAAAAAACCTTTTGCTCGCCAGTCTTTAAAATATTCTGTAACCAAAGATAATCCATATGATTCCTGATAACCCGAGTAATAGTGAAAATTAACTGTGATGATATAATCGATTAATCCACCACCAAGCTTGTTGTGTCTTATAACATATCCTGCTGCAATGCCGGGTATCAGGAGTGGAGTAATCCGGGCATACAAGAATGTATTTTTATCCCTAAACTCAATCTGTGAAATGTCTTTCACTTCTTCTTCATGAAAGAGAATAACAAAATCTTTTCCGGGCATAAAGTTCTCTCTTGTCCAGAAGACCGTATATACTTCATCGATCTCCATAAGGCTGTCCGGTATGATCGAGATGGAGTCTATACGAATATTTTTGGGAAAGGAAAGTCGAAAGTTTGCACACTCGAGAGGTTTCCCCCATGTATTAGTTGTAGTGAAGATGTACTTTGCCTTATTTCCGAGAAGCTTTTGCCGATATGAAACTGAGTATTTTGCACTGGTTTTAGAATTGATCTCAACATTGAAGAAAAAACCGTTCTCTTTTCTTATTGTAATCGGAGAATCTGTTTGCTGTGATGAATAGGTCACCTTCACAGAATCGTAATAACCCAGTAAACTGTCCCGCGGGATCGGGTAGAATAATGTTGCTTTTATATCATGATCGCCAATGTTTCTAAAATAATAGTCACCTGCAACTGTGAAGAAATTTTTGTTCAGCTCAAATTGCAAGTCTTCTTTAAAAAATTCGATCTGCGCGTTTGCGGTTGTGCAGATCAAAAAAATAAATAAAAATAAAACGCTTGTGAAATAACGCAAATTGAATTTTAACAAAATTTAAAACCTCATCCTAACCTTCTCCTATTCGAGGAGAAGGCAATATATGGAATGTTAAAATTCAATTACCACTTCCAATTGAAGCTTGAAATGACCCTAATAGTAATATACTTATTTTTAATTTCACTATCTCTCATTCTCAGGTACGTTATTTCAAATACAGCATCTTACCTGAAGCCGAGGTCTCATTCCCGCTTTCTAATTGATAGAAATACACCCCACTCGGCACCATTTTATTGTGCTTATCAAATCCCGACCATGTTATGGAATTCTCAATTGGAGAAACCTGAATCTCTCTAATTTTTTGCCCTTTGCTGTTGAATATTGTGATCGTACCTGTCTTGTGTTTGGGTAATGAATATTGAATTGTCGTTTCATCATAAAAAGGATTAGGATGGTTGGATATCGAGATGGTTTCATGCTGTTGTTGAGGATCGATCCCAAAATCGGGAGTGAGTTCAACATAATTTGTTCCATCAGGTTCGATAGTAACACTCGTTTCAACTATTATTGTATCGTTCAATGTAACAGTGAGATTGTAATTCATTCCATACATATCGCAAATACAGAAATATCCGCATTCATCGGTAATCACACTGTAATAAACAGGATAAAAGGAAACCACCGCACCACTTACTATTTCGCCGTTACCGTACGTAACAATTCCCTCTAAGCCACCAAAAGTTTGTACGTCAAAAGGATTATACCCGAGAGAGGGTTGGTTTTCTTTTGCGAGTAAGAAATAATCATAATATGGAACAACACGAACCAACGACTGAC
>CAYUTH010000036.1:0-14796 GCA_964447485.1 uncultured Candidatus Cloacimonadota bacterium
TTGTTGGAGATCGCTGAGGTAGAAAATAAGATCGTTTTCCTGGGTGAAGGCAAATTCTTTTCAATCTGGAATCCTGAAAATTTCCAAAAATACGAAGAAGAAATTGCTCAGCGCTATGATGAAAAACTGCAAGAGAATGAATTTCTCTTATAAATCCGCAGGAGGAACAATGAAAGTTTCCATCGGACAGATCATGCAATTTAAGAAGATCAAAGGAGTGAAACTTCCGGAAGGACCCTATAAGATCGAAAATTTTGATGACGTACCGCAGGAAATGGAATTCGGTCTCTTTGCATATGAACTCAACGGAAATAGTGCTCAGTATATTGATGTGAAGAAACTCAAGAACGGCTCGGAAGAAGAAAAAGAACTGCTTGAGAAATTTAAAATGTATTCATCTCTGCTGTCTGTAGAAGCCCTTCCTCACCTCATGCACCCCAAAGATATCATAGATATCGAAGAAGTTAATGACCACATTTTACTGCATTGCGGCAACCGCTACTTCTCGATCTGGGATGGAGATAATTTCAAGCATTATGAAAAATATCTCAGTTTTAACCTGCATCAGAATCAAGCTCACCAGTACGTGCAATGAAATCTTTTCACATTCCTGTTCTTAAAGACCGCTCTATTGACTTCCTCCAGATTAAAAAGGGAGGGATCTATGTCGATGCCACGCTTGGTGGCGGAGGACATACAGAAGCGATGTTTGAGCAGGAAAAAGATATTCGTGTCATTGCTTTTGATCATGACAGGGATGCGATAGACTTCGCGCAGAAACGCTTAATGAAGTATTCGGACAAAATTATTTATGTGAACAAAAATTTTTCTTATCTTTCCTCTGCATTAGCACTTAACAGGATTTCAAAGATTGATGGCATTCTTTTTGATCTTGGTTTTTCCTCCCATCAGATCGATCAGCAGCGTGGTTTCAGTTATACTCAGGATGATGAGCTGGATATGAGAATGAACCGCAACAACGGAAAGCTCACCGCATACGACATTGTGAATTTTTATCCACAAGACAAATTGGAGCAGGTTCTGCATGACTACAGCGAAGACAGGTTTTGGAGACGTATCAGTAATGCTATTCTTCGGGCGAGAAAAGACAAAAAGATAGAAACCACAAAGAAACTGAGAGAGATCATCGAAAAAGTGATCCCGAAAGATAAGGGATTTAAAACATTATCGAGAATTTTTCAGGCGCTTCGTATCGAAGTGAATAAAGAGCTCGATGCGCTTGAAAAGGGATTGAAATCTTCGGTAGAGGTCCTGAAAAAAGGCGGAAGGATCGCAGTCATTTCTTATCACTCGCTTGAAGATCGGATCGTGAAACAGTTCTTTAAATATGAGAATCTCGAATGTATCTGCCCAGCATATTTACCCCGCTGTGTATGTGAAAAAGAAGTAAGATTGAAAATTATCACAAAAAAACCAGTCATTCCGACCGAGGAAGAGATCAAGGAAAATTCTCGTGCACGAAGTGCAAAATTACGCGTCGCAGAGAGGTGCTGATGAATAAAAAACCATCCATACTTTTTATCATTTTTATTTCATTTTTTTGCTTCATCGTGATTTCCAGTCTGCTCCGTTCGCTTTTTCTTGAACAGCAAAGGGAACTCTTAACCCTCGAGCAAAAAATCCAGGACAGCCGCGATATTATCACTGATCTGAGAAATGATATCAGCCAGTTATCCCTGGATACCCGCATCATAGAAATTGCCGGCAGCACTCTTCATATGGGTTTTCCTGATCCAACCAGCATCATCAGTGTAAAGAAAAACCAGGTTTCATCAGATCAAGTAAACTATTCATTATTGAATTTTATTTCTCCGGAAGCTATTGCTGCGGATAAATAGCAGAATATCGCTGTCCAATGCAGGAAAATAAAGGGAGAATTGCATCGATAAAAGTTATCTTTATTCTTGTTTTTTGTGTTTTTATATTTCGATTATTTTCCATCCAATTATTAGATATTTACGGTTTTTACAACAATTACCAACGTTATAAAAATAAGAAGACCATCGTACCCGCAGAACGCGGTTTCATCTATGACAGGCACGGGATTGCACTGGCAGGTAATAAGAAATTATATAAGCTGGAATTTTGCCCGAAGCTGATAAAATGGGAAAAGAAGGATTCACTATCGACTGTTGACAGGGGAATTGTGTATGATGAAATAACTCAGATCATAGCTCAAAACACTGATAAAACCTGCGAGGAACTTGCCGGCAGGATAGCGACTTTTGAAGAGGATTTTCCTTACGGCTTTGAGCTTGTTACTCATATTGATGCTGCTCAAAAGGACAGGATTTTACACGCTCTGGATGATCAGGGAATTCACGGAGTGCTCGACTATAAGCAGAAATCGGAAAGGGTTTATCCAAAAGGAGATCTGGCAGGTCCTCTCATTGGATTTTATGAATATGATAATGACAATGCATTGTGCGGTATCGAGCTTGTGTCCGATAACGAACTGACCGGTCAGGATGGATGGTCTGAAGTCATACAGTACGGCACAGGTGATGATTTTCATTTTTCTGACATGCCTTTGCAGAAGCCGATTTCCGGCAAATCTGTCTATCTCACTATTGACGCTCACCTTCAGGCAATCCTGGAAAAAAATCTCATTCACGGCATTGAAGAATATGATGCAAAATGTGCGATTGGCATTATAATTTCACCCCGTACAGGCGAAATATTTGCGATGAGAGGGATAAACCGAGATTATATTGGAAGCTCTGTGCGAACAAGTCATACCCTGCCGATCTATCCAATTAACTGGCAGTACGAACCCGGTTCCACGCTTAAGCCGGTCACGGCACTTATCGCAATAGAAGATAATATTTATCATGCCAATGATATGATTGATTGCAGAACCCGGAAGATAGGCGGCAGGACTATTTCCGACGTAAAACCGATGCAGTATCTGACCTTCAAGCAGGTTCTTTCAAAATCCAGCAATTGTGGTATTACGCGTGTCGCAGATAATATTGACCCATACAAATTATATAAAACACTCACAGAACTCGGATTCGGTCATAAAACAGGTATTATTCTGAATGGTGAAAGTGCAGGTGTGCTTCGACACCCGAGCAAGTGGTCGAAATATTCCCTGCATTCCCTTTCATTTGGTCAGGAACTGACTGGGACAGTCCTTCAACTTGCATATGCCTATGCTTCTCTGGCAAACGGCGGTAAAATGCTGCAACCGAAAATAATCCATAAAATAGAAGATGAGAAACAGAACATCCTTTTTGAACCTCAAACAACTGTAGTAAGACAGGTATCCAATCTATGGGCTCTTGACACACTGAGAACTTACCTGAAGGCAGTTGTTGATGAGGGACACGGAGTTGGTACTAAGCTTGGATATATTTCTATAGCAGGTAAAACAGGCACTGCAGAAAAACTCGATCCCGAAGGTCAGGGGTACCTTGATGGAGCTTATGTCGCGAGTTTTGTGGGATTTTTTCCTGTTGAGGATCCCCAGATCGTCATGGTGATATTATTTGATGAACCGGATTATGATCATCGCTACGGAAGCATTTCAGCAGTTCCGACCTTCAGAAAAATTGTCGAGGAAATGACTGTCCTTCCGCAAAATGATATTTTATACATAGCAAATGAAGCCAACCGGGAATATGTACTTGTCCCGAAATGCATTGGAAAATCAATAAAGGAAGCGTGCCAAATTTTGGTTGAACACAATATTGATTTCACCAGTTTTGGAGACGGCGATATCATAATAGATCAGTTCCCCAAACCAGGTATCACAATGCTGGAAGGCTCATTTATAATCCTTCAGACAGGATTTCAACTCCTCACACATAATAACTCGAATCCAAACTTGACGCAATAAATGAGAATCAAAGTCTAAGGTTTCTTTATGAAAAATTTGAAAATCAAACAGGTTATTACAGCTATCAATGCGACTACTGCTGCACCGGAAAATGCAGAGATAAACTGCGTCGTACACGATTCCCGCGAGTGTAACTTGCATTCCGGAAAAGATATAATCTACTTCGCACTACGCGGCGAGCAGGTGGACGGACATGATTTTGTTGGGGAAGCGCTCTCAAAAGGAGCTTCTTATGCGGTTGTGGATCACGAGCTTCAGGATGAAATCGATTCAAAGAAGCTCATTTTTGTTGAAGATACAGTAAATGCATTGGATACGCTGGGAAAATATTATCTCAGCCTGTTTGATATACCCAAAATAGGGATTACAGGTTCTGTGGGAAAGACCATCTCAAAAGAATTCATTGCAAATGTGTTATCTCAAAAATATAAAGTTCATAGAAGCGCAGGGAATCTCAATACAATTATCGGACTCCCAATCACGATCTTTGACATAGATGATACTCACGAAATAGCAGTTCTGGAACTCGGCACAAATCATTTTGGGGAGATAAAAACGCTCACAGAAATGGTCGAACCCGATATTGCAATAATTACAAATATTGGTCCATCGCATATTGAATTTTTGGAAAATCTCGAAGGAGTCTTCAAAGAAAAGAACGATATCTTCAAATATTCACCGAATCAAACGCTGAAAATATTTAATGGCAATATTACTTTTCTTCAGAATAATAAAGGGAATAAGGATTACTTTTCCTATGGGTTTGATAATGATAACGACCTTGTTGTGGGGGACATAGCCAGTGTTGATCATAAATATTCATTCTATGTAAATGATGAAAAATATTATAATTTTAATGATGTATATCACAATGTTCTCAATGCCATCCCAGCAATAATTATCGGGAAACATTTTGGGCTTTCTCACAAAGAGATCCAGCAAGGTTTAGCGATAACACCGGAAGTTGGCTTGAGGATGGAGATGCGAAGGAATACGGGCAAAAAATGGACGATCATAGCTGACTGTTACAATGCTAATCCTGTATCAATGATCTCAGCGCTGGAATATCTACAATCTCTTCCTCATAAAGATAAGATAGTGATACTCGGAGATATGCTCGAACTTGGGCAAGAGAGTCAACAGTATCATGAAGATATTGGCATACTGGTAAGGGATATGAGTTTGAGGAGATCGATCGCTATTGGAGACATGGCAAGATTTTATAAATTTATGACACATTACTCATCTGCAGAAGATTTCATAGACCATTTTTCGGATGAGATGTTTCCTGAGGGTGCTGCAATATTGGTGAAAGCATCCCGGGGTATTGCGTTAGAAAAAATCGCAGAAAGGCTGGCAACGTAATGTTTTATCATATTTTGTACCCTCTTGTAAGGGTTCACATCATTTTTAATGTTTTTCAGTACATTACCTTCCGGGCGATCGGTGCATTTGTTACCGCGCTTATTTTGTGTTTTATATTTGGTCCCAAGATCATCAATTCCTTGAGAAAACATCAGGTGACAGAAAATATTAATACTCTCCTCCCTGCTGCACATATGAAGAAAAAGGGGACTCCCACGATGGGAGGTATTATCATTGGTCTTGGCTTGATCGTTTCGAGCTTGCTCTGGAACAATCTTACAAATCCCTATGTGCTTATAGCGCTGCTTGTTACGCTGTGGCTTGGTGGTTTGGGATTCCTGGATGATTACCTGAAAAATGTACGGCATTTGGAGCAGGGGCTGGTTGAAAAATATAAGATCGCAGGACAACTTGTACTTGGAATCCTAATCGCTGTAACTCTCTATTTCGGATATCAGCAAAGTCATTTGATCACTTATATCAGTGTTCCATTCTTAAAGGACACGTCATTTTCACTTGGTGTATTATTCATTCCTTTTGTGGCACTTTTTATCACTTTTTACTCGAATGCAGTCAATCTCACAGACGGCTTGGATGGGTTGGCAGCAGGAACGATCGCACTTGTTGCCTTCGGTTTGGGAGTTATGGCATACGTGAAAGGGCATATTGTGATCGCAGATTATCTTAAACTCGAATTTATTGCAGATGCAGGGGAGTTGACCGTTTTTACCACCGCAATTATTGGTTCGATATTGGGATTTCTCTGGTTTAATATAAAGCCTGCACAGGTGTTCATGGGAGATACCGGAGCGCTTTCCATGGGAGGAGTCCTTGCGGTGATGGCTATACTTCTCAAGGAAGAGATCTTTTTTGTAATGATCGGTCTTGTGTTCGTTGTTGAAGCAGTTTCATCGCTTGTTCAGAGATACTATTACAAGCACACACGCATAAAGTACGGTGAAGGAAAACGCATACTTCTCTGTGCTCCGCTCCATCATCATTACGAGTTGAAGGGTTGGTCCGAAAACCAGATCGTAATACGTTTTTGGATCGTGACCATGCTTCTGACCGCTATTGGACTTGCGACATTGAAGTTGAGATAATATGGATTGGAAAGATAAGAAAGTAGCGGTAATCGGTCTTGCAAGAAGCGGTCTTGCTGCAGCACAGAAGCTGAGAGAGATCGGAGCTAAACCTTTTTTATCAGATATACGTTCAAAAGAGGAAATGAAAGCAATACTTCCTCTTATAAATGATCTTGAATATGAAGCAGGCGGGCATACCGAGAAAGTCCTTGAAAACGAGCTAATCATTGTGAGTCCAGGAGTTCCGCTTGATATTCCGATTTTGAGAAGAGCTCATGAAAAAGGAATCCCAATATGGAGCGAATTGGAATTCGGTTTTCAGCTTGCAAAAGACACGTCCCCGAAAATCATTGCAATTACGGGCTCAAATGGGAAGAGTACTACTACTTCGCTTATCCATCATATTTTGAAGGAGAGCGGAAAAAATGCACTTCTTGCAGGCAATATTGGATTACCCTTCACATCCTTTCCAATTGAAAAAAACGAATATGATTACATCGTTCTTGAGGTCAGCAGTTTTCAACTCGACGGGATCATGCAATTCCGCCCAGATATTGCACTCATGCTCAACATTACTCCCGATCACTTGAACCGATATCATACTTTTGATGCCTACAGAAACTCGAAATTGCGCATTTTTGAAAATCAAACCAGCAAAGATACTGCACTTTTAAATTTTGATGATGATGAATGCAAACGATTGCACAACACTGGTTTGTCACAAAAAATATTTTACAGTGTATATGAAAAATTAAATGAAAATGTCTGGTTTGAGAACGATCAGATTGTGATAGATTCAGGAGACAATACTTCTTCTTTAAGCTCTTATGAGCTTCCAATAAGGGGCTTACATAACATCAGCAACGCAGTTGTATCTTCCCTTGTAGGTGTGTTATGCGGACTGGAACCCGGTCAAATATGCGCAGCTCTTAAAACTTTCAAGGGTTTGGAACATCGTCTTGAATGGGTGGCTGAGATCGATGGAAAAATTTTTATTAATGATTCCAAAGCTACCAATTGTGTGTCAGTCGAAAAAGCGTTGGCATCATTCGATAAGCCGATAAATCTTATAATGGGTGGTTCGGATAAAAATGAAGATTTTTCATCCCTGATCCCGCTCATACAAAAAAATGTGAGAAATCTGATCGTACTTGGGGAAACCAAAAAACAAATCGTTGCCACATTCAAAGAAATCGCCAATATATATGAGATTTCTAATTTGCATGAAGCCTTGGGTATTGCATATAAACTTTCACAACCCGGTGAATATATTTTACTTTCTCCCGGTTGCGCCAGCTATGATATGTATGATAATTTTGAAGAGCGGGGAAAGCACTTCAAACAACTTGTCCGTGAGATAAAGAAATGAAGATTTCGACAAGATTCCTGGAAGATTCGCTAGTCTATATCTGCCTGATCTTGGTTTTGATAGGTCTGTTGCTCATCGGCAGCATTGATTCTTTCCAATTCAAATCTCGGAATATTGTGATGCAGACTTCGTGGATTTTTGTGTCCATAGTCTTCTTTTTTGTCTTTTCTCATATACATCTTCAACGACTGAGAGTTCTTTCATTTCCTTTATTGTTTCTTGGACTTATCGTGCTGGGAGCTGTTTTTGTACCGGGTATTGGGAAGACGGTCAATAATTCATCGCGATGGATCAATTTTGGCAGATTCACTTTCCAGGCAAGCAATCTGGCAAAAGTGATTTTTATCTTTTACCTAGCTCATTTCTTCGCAAAAAATCAGGATATTCTGGAAAGGTCGGAACCGAAATATTTCATTAAAAACTTTTTCCCAATAATTTTTGCTCTTGTACTTTATATTGGATTGATCTATTTTGAGCCGGATCTAAGCACAGCAGGTATTCTCTTTCTTATTTTTTTGAGTATGCTTTTCGTGGCGAAAGTGAAACTATCCACTATCACATTAATATCTGTGAGTGTGATTGTCGTGCTTGTAGTGCTTATATCGGTTGGTCCTTCATATCGAAGAGCGAGGTATGTTTCATTTGTGAAATTCCTGAGCGGTAAAGAAGTGCAGGTTCAAAATCAGAATGACACTTTTTTTCAACCGAGAGAATCTCTTATTGCACTTTCTAACGGCAAGTTAACAGGCAGGGGTTCTGAAGAGGGGAAAGCAAAATTATATTACCTGCCATTTGCCCATTCCGATTATATTTTTTCCATCCTTGGCGAAGAATATGGGTTTGTCGGAAGCCTCGTGCTTCTATTGTTTTATCTACTTCTTTTGCTCAGTTGTTTCACTTTATCACAGCGTGCGCATGATCCATTTTACTCATTCTTAATTGCGGGTCTTGGTTTCGGAATTGCATATAATATTTTTGTAAATGTCGCAGTGGCAGTGAGTTTGATCCCTTCAACCGGCGTGACATTACCCTTCATAAGTTACGGCGGGTCGGCACTTTTAATCGATTCAATAGCAATCGCTATAATTATCAATGCCAGCAAACGTGACCGCTATGAACGTCTCGATAAGGATCTTCAATATGCATAGAATTGCAATAGCAGCAGGTGGAACCGGCGGACATATCTTTCCAGGCATTGCACTTGCCAGAGAACTGCAAATGCAACTTGCTGATTGTGAAGTAATATTTATTGGCTCAAAAGAAGGCATAGAAAATAAAATTGTGAAAGAAAATGGATATAAATGTGTTCCGACAGACGTGCAGAAATTGTACCGATCTCTCACATTCCAAAATTTGCTGTTTCCATATTGTATGCTGAAAAGCATTTCTCAAACACAGGATATTTATAGGAAGCACAAAATATCAATTTTTATTGGATGCGGTGGTTTTGTAAGCGGAACTGCCGGATATGCAGCGAAACTGCAAAGAATCCCCATCTTTTTACAGGAACAAAATAGTTACCCCGGATTGAGTACACGTTTCATCGCACCCTATGCTCAAAGAATTTATCTAGGAAATCCAAAAGCAAGTGAATATTTGAAAAGTAGTAAAAAGCAAATGTATTACACAGGGAATCCGATTCGTATGCCGATAAAGATTTCCCGGGAAAAAGCCCTGGAAATACTTGGATTGCAAAGCAAAAAGACAGTATTTATTTATGGTGGAAGTCTGGGTTCCATACCGATAAATAATGCAGTGCTTCCGATTCTCGATAAATTATTATCAGAAGATATTCAAGTGATCTTTCAGACGGGAAAACGTGATCATTCAAGGATATTTGAGCTTCACAAAAAAGATAAAAACCTCATCATAAAACCATTTTTTGACGATATCGATGTTGCCTATTCTGCCAGTGATCTTGTGGTATGCAGGGCTGGAGCTATCTCGCTCTCTGAAGTTGCATATTTTGGAATTCCTGCGATCATCATTCCATTTCCTTGGGCAGCAGGGGATCATCAGGTCAAAAATGCTGAAAGTTTTAGAGTAAAAAAAGCAGCAGTTGTGATAGAAGAAAAAAACCTTACATCAGAAATATTATTACACGAGATCGTGAATATCTTGAATAATCTGGAACTGTGCGAAAATATGGCACATGCAATGAAGTCTCTTGCGAAACCACAGGCAACACAGGATATTGTCAGCGATATAATCGGCACATTAGGAATAGAATGTTAGGAAGAACAAAAAAATTACATTTCGTCGGCATCGGCGGTATAGGTATGAGCGGAATCGCAGAACTGCTTATTAATTACGGTTTTAAGATCTCCGGCTCCGACCTGCTAAAATCCCATGTGACCGAACGCCTTGAAAAAATGGGCGCTGAGATCACTTATCAGCATAAAGCATCAAACGTTCATAAAGATGTTGATGTGGTTGTGAAATCATCTGCAGTAACAGATTCAAATATAGAAATTAAAACGGCAATTGATAGGAATATTCCGGTCATCAGACGCGCTGAAATGCTGTATGAACTTATGAGAATGAAAAAGGGAATAGGCATCTCTGGTACGCATGGAAAAACCACAACAACCTCTATGACGGGCATGATCCTTACCGAAGCAGGGTTGCTTCCCACCCTTGTAATCGGAGGTGTAGTTAAAAATTTTGACAGCAATGCCGTACTTGGGAAATCAAAATATATTGTCGTTGAAGCCGATGAATATGACCATTCTTTTTTAACACTAACTCCCATAATAGCAGGCATTTGCAATATCGAAGAGGAACATGTGGATTGTTACCCAACTGTAGAAGAGCTGGAAAATGCATTTCTCCAATTTGCAAACTCTGTTCCTTTCTTTGGCTTAATAGTCGCCTGCATCGATGATCCGGCTGTGAAACGGCTTCTCCCAAGATTTGAAAAGCGATTGTGTACTTTTGGATTGGATAAAAAAGCAACAGTTCGAGCAGAAAATATTCGGTACTCAAATTTTGAATCCGAATACGATCTCATATATGCAAATAAAAAATTAGGCACGATCAATCTCTCTTTACCGGGAGCGCATAATGTTCAAAACTCGCTCCTTGCTGCTTCAATAGCTCTCGAGCTTGAAATTCCTTTCATAGACATCAGGAACGGTTTGCAGAAATTCAAAGGTGTATACCGCCGGTTTGAACGAAAAGGTTTTGTGAACAATATTCTCATATATGATGATTATGCACATCATCCAACAGAAGTGAGAAAAACACTTCAGGGTATTAAAGAAGGTTCGGTTCGAAGATTGATCGCTGTATTTCAGCCGCATTTATTCTCGCGGACAAAAATGTTTTACCGAAAATTTGCAGAAGCTCTTATGATGTCCGATGTGCTGATAATCAATGACATTTATCCTGCACGTGAAGAACCGATCGAAAGTGTGACCGGCGAGCTTATCTCTGATGTGGCGAGTGAGCTCGGGCATAAAAAAGTTTATTTCATAAAAGATAGAGGAGATATTCCAGCCGAGCTAATGAAAATGAGCAAAAGCGGTGATTTCGTGATTACAATGGGAGCGGGAAATATTTTTGAAGTTTCGGAAAAATTTGTTCACCTGCTCGAGAAGCAAAATGAAACTCAATCAAAGAAAAATTAAAGAATGAAAAGTTTAAAGATGCCACAAAGACCCGAAGAAGACACAAAGTTAGATGAAGTAGAAGTAGAAGTTTTATTCTTGGTGACTTTGTGCTTTGATGGCAAATAAAAATAATGATAGAAAAATTTGAATTATTTCTGGAAAGACATCACCTAACGCGTGTGGAGAAAGCAGTTTCTTTGAAATCACTCACGACCATAATATGCGGTGGGGAAGCTGATTATCTTGTAGAACCTGATAATTATGATGAACTTTCTAATATATTCAAATTCATCTGTGAAAATAATATTTCATATCAAATTCTTGGGAATGGCTCCAATGTTTTGGTTTCTGATTTTGGATTCCCCGGTATTGTCATTTCACTGAAAAATCTTCCTTATTTAGTTGAGTTGCATGATGGAAAATTATCAGTTGCTGCTCATATCGAGTGTGTACATCTCAAAAAAAAATGCATACTTGAGGGCTTGAGCGGTTTGGAATTTTTAACTGGCATCCCTGGAACAACAGGTGGAATTATTGCAATGAATGCAGGCGCTTTTGGACACGATGTGGAGAGTGCAATAGATTCTATAAAAGTGGTCACGCATGAAGGAAAAATCGTGAGCATGAAAGCTGAAAATATAGAATTCTCATATAGAAAAACAAAACTTCCGTTTGAGCAATATATTATTACAGAAGGAACTTTCAATGTCCAAAAAAAGAATATGCTGGAAGTGAAAGAACTCTGCGACTCATATTTTTCACAAAGAAAATCAAAAAATCTCTGGCATAACCTGACCTTTGGCTCGACTTTTAAAAATGGTTCAGATTATTATGCGGGAGAGCTTATAGAAAATTGTGGATTAAAGGGATATTCAATTGGTGATGCCCAAATCTCCAAAAGTCATGCAAATTTTATCATTAACAATGGAAACGCTTCATCCAAAGATGTGTATCTTCTCATACAAAAAATGAAGGATGAAGTGAAGAATAAATTTGGTAAGAATCTCGAATTAGAAGTTAAACTGTGGGGAGATTTTTCTTATGCAGGAAAATAGAATAAGAACAAAAGAACCGGTACTTAAAAAGGCGCTCATTATGCTTGTGCTGTGTGTGAGCATTGCCGGGGCAAGTGCGTATCTGTTGAAGTTCGGCGCAACAAATTGGAATTATCTTCAAATGAAAGACAGTGAAGTAGCAGGCACGGTTCACATCAACCCCGACATAATTCATATCGCACTTTCGGAGTTCAAAGGTGAAAATCTGTATCTTCTCGAGGACGATGCAGTGCGGGAGAGGTTAGTACAAAATCCATGCGTGAAAGATGTGAGGGTTTTGAGAATATTCCCCAGCACATTGAAGGTTGTCATTGAAGAACGCCTCCCGATTGCCTACATCCAGACAGATCAGAATGAATATTATCTTATTGATGAACAGGGAGTATTACTTGATGAAGTTACTCCGGACGATGGATTGGATGTGCCTGTCTTTTGTGAAATCAGCATAAATAATTTGACACTTGGACAGGAGGTATCAGATACAAACTTTAAGATCCTCCTCGATGTGTACAAGACTTTGAAAATGAAATATCCTGATTTTCTCGCATCTGTTGATAAGCTGTATATTGAAGATGGTGATGTTATCATAACAGAACAAAAGAGAGGTGTAAGATTCATTATCGGTGATCGTGATTTTGATGAACGACTGGAAAAACTGGTCTTTGCGTACCAGAATTTTGGTGTGGCAACGTATTCTGAGATCGACGTGCGGTTCTCCGATCCAATACATGAATTGGTGATATTAAGATAATGGCAAGACAACAAGTAGTTACAGCATTGGATATTGGTACAACGAAAATCTGTTGTATCATCGCAGTTATTGATAAAAACAATCAACTGAAGATCTCGGGTATCGGCGAGACAAAATCCCAGGGACTCACTCGCGGAATGATCAGGAATATTCGCGCTGCATCCGAATCAATTGATTCCGCAGTACGGTCTGCCGAGAAAATGGCAGGTATCGATGCGGAAAATATTATTGTCGGTGTTGCCGGGGAAATGATCCACAGCTTTGTGCGTCACGGAATGGCAAATATCGTGAGCAAAAGCAAATATACCGAAGAAATAAATGAATACGAAGTCACTGAAACCGAGATCGAAAATGTAAAAAATGATGCAATCAAAAACGCTCCGTTAACGAGCGATCAGAAACTTATTCATGTTGAGCCCCAATATTTCATGATAGACACCATGACGGGCATAATTGACCCATTAGGAATGACGGGACATCGCCTTGAGGCAGATGTCCATTTTGTGACTGCGGATATGAGTTATTTAAACAGTATCTACCGCAGTGTACAGCTTCTGGGTTTAAATGTGAAAGATGTGATCCTTCAACCCATTGCATCTGCTATGGCAGTTCTCAATGATGATGAAGTAGAACTCGGCGCAGTACTCGTGGATATAGGCGGCGGTACCACAGACGTTTCCATATATTATAAGAACAGTCTTAGATTCACTTGCATCATTCCATTTGGAGGTGAGAACATCACTTCTGACCTATCAGTAGGATTGCGCACTCCAAATGCAGAGGCAGAAAAGATTAAAATAGATTTCGGCTATGCTATCCCGGAAAATGTGGATGATGACTCGAAGATCGAAGTGCCGGGAATCGGTGGTTATCCTTCAACCTTCAGGACCAAAAAACTCATTGCAGAGATCATTAATCCCAGAATGCAGGAGATTGCGCAGTTGGTTTATAATAATGTGGTAAAAAGCAAATATATTGAAATGATCACAGCTGGGATTTCCATTTGTGGTGGAACCGCTAATCTGAAAAGTACAAATCAACTTTTCTCCCAGGTATTTCATGAGATCCCGACAAAAACCGGATACCCTTCATTTAAAGGGATTTACGGCGACACGGAAACACTCTCAAATCCAAAATATGCTACGGCTGTCGGTTTGCTGTATTGGGGTAAGAAAAACTATAAGAACGAACCCCTCGCACCGGGCAAAGGTTCAGTCATAGATCGCCTTTTCAAACGAATAAAAAAATGGTTTGAAATACAGAGCTTTACATAAAACATAATCCCTGACCAAGGTCAAATAGGGAGCATATATGCTAAAATTTAATCATTCAACGAACAAAATATCCAAGATCAAGATCATCGGTATCGGCGGCGCAGGCAACAATGCGGTCAATACGATGATCACAAATAATCTCGGCGGTGTCGATTATGTGGCTGTGAATACAGACCTGCAGGTTCTCAATGTCTCTGCTGCGGAAGATAAATTACAGATCGGCAAGAACCTGGTGAAAGGATTCGGAGCAGGCGGAAAGCCAGAAGTCGGTGCAATGTGTGCAGAAGAAAGTAAGGAAGATATCAAGAAAACGCTTGCTCATTCTGACGTAGTATTTCTCACTGCGGGAATGGGGGGCGGAACAGGAACCGGAGCAGCTCCCATCTTTGCAAAGATAGCGCAAGAAATGGATATCCTCACCATC
>CAYUTH010000037.1:0-14631 GCA_964447485.1 uncultured Candidatus Cloacimonadota bacterium
AAAGGTTGAACAATATCGCTTGAGCTGTTCGGAATATTGGATTGCGTCCAAGTTTGAGGCGGTTGGCGCTTTTGCTTCGATATAACCGGTAATGTGGTTCTTTCCATCCCAGATTCTGAAATCGGGATTTCCTGCTTCTGTTTGTTTGGGAAGCGTGGTAATATCTACGTTTTTTATGTCATATTTTTCCGCATAGGCAAAGATGAGCTTCTCGAGCTGAGAATAATAGCTCTCTTCTCGGGCATCACCACGATTATACGTGTCCTGCAACGATTTTAAATATTCTTTTAGCATGATCCCTCGTTTCATTGCTTCGAGATTGGAAATGAAGTTTTTTTATGGCAAGAAAAATGTTGAGGTGTAGTAATAAACACACCCCGATTCCTTCGGAATCACCCCTCTTGATAGAGGGGAAAAATACAACTCAATCAATTCTTTCTTTTAAATAACATGCTTGTTGTAATATAAAAATGCACTAAAAATCTCCTCTAAAAAGAGGAGTAGTGTTTATTCTATCAATAAAATTGAATTATTGAAAAATGGGCTTAATGTATTAAGCTCCTACAATTTTAATTTATCCCCTCGTTCCTAAGTTGTACTTGGGAACGAATGTGTTCTTGTTGTGAGATAACTATCATTCTAATTATGGGTCACAAAGTACAACTTTGTAACCAGTAAATCACACGGGTACTTTGTTTTTAAATTGAATTATAAATCCCCTCTTCAAGAGGGGTGCGGCTTTAGCCGTGGGGTGTTTCCACCAAATTACAATAACTTCTGGCGTTTTATAAGATATGCAAACAGCACTTTGTCATAGGGAGTGGATGTGGTCACAGGCACATAATCAATGTAGGACGTGTGGCACTTTGATGAAAAATATGCCTTCATCTCCTCGATCTTCTTCTGGTAGGTTTTCTTGATCTCCCATGGCTGCGTAATAATTTCCTCTCCAGTTTCCATGTCTATGAACCGCGTCTTTTTATTATAGGAAAAATCAATCTCTTCCTGGTCAAGAAGATGAAAAAGCACCACTTCGTGCTTCTCGTGCCGGAAATGCTGCAAGCCAAGCATCACTTTTTCGGGATCGTCCAGCAGGTCGGTAATGAGGATTATCAAACCGCGCTTTTTTATCCTGTCTGCCAGATTATGCAGTATTTCAGGTGTGTTTGTCGTGGAAAGGGGCTGTGTCTTTTCAAGCTCTTTAAAGATTGTATTGAGATGCACAGATGTGGAGCGGGGCGGTATGTAGGAATGTATTTTCTCGGAAAAGGTCAGAAGTCCGACTCCATCCTTTTGCTTGATCATCAGATAAGTGAGTGCAGAAGCAAGTGTTTTTCCATATTCCAGCTTTGATATTTTCTGCGAGCTGAACTTCATCGAGTTGCTGCAATCCAGCAGGATATATGCCTTCAGATTTGTTTCTTCTTCGTATTTTTTGATGTAATACCTGTCGGTTTTTCCATAAACTTTCCAGTCAATATGCTTGATGGAATCACCGGGTAAATATTCGCGGTGTTCGAGAAATTCCACACTGAATCCATGATAGGGAGATTTATGCAGTCCGGTAATAAAGCCCTCGACGATCAATCGTGCCCGAAGCTCGAAACGGTCGAGCTTTGCTGCAACTTCCGGCGCTAAATAATCTCGCGGATTCATTTTTTTAAGACACTCTTTCCCGAATATGCCAGCAGCATTTCGATAATCAAGAGCGCCAGCACGATCCACAAGAGCTGCTTCCAGAATTCATACCCATAGCGTGAGGTCAATATCTCATCCCGCCAGTTTTCAGGAGTGAGAAAATGTATGTTGCTCTTTGCTTTTGTAATCTGTTCTTTCTGTGCGGTACTCAGAATGAGGAGATCACTTTCTTCTCTCGGTGCATTAAAGGAGAGGACTTTTACAAGTCCGGAGTTATCATAAATAAAATAATGCCCTTGCTGATTCGTGTGCGGAAATGTGTTTCTATTACCGGAAAAAGTCAGCGGTACGATTTCTCCATCGGGCATCTGGCAGGTAAATTCGCCTTCAAGTTCAAGCCCTCCTGCCGGAACACTGCCGACCATGTACTGGGTTATCTCGGAAGCTGCATCTCCAAGATAATATCCAATATTATAAAAGAGAACCGGAAAAACTGTCTGGTAAATGATATTACTCCAATCATTATTAAAATCGATTGCAGAAAGCAGCAGGTTATCTTTGATCAGAAGCACCGGACTGCCATTATCCGCAGCAAGGAGCGGAACAAAATCGGGTGCAGAAATTTTCCACATCTTTGAGATGTCGGAAGTTTTAAAATGTTCATCAGAAAGCACGGCGCAGATCGGATGTGCGCGGTTAACAAAATCAATAACCGAATACTCTTCTTCAACATTCTTATAATGTATATTATGCCCGATAAGCCATTCCTGTAAGTCCCCCTGCTGAAGCATATACTCGTCCGGGATCAGAAAAATTGCTTTCCCCTTTTGCATAATATCATCTGCATAAAACCGCATTTTCTCATCAAAAGAACTCACTGCATACAATATGAACAATTGATTATTCTCGACGATCTGTTCATTCATTTCCTGCGGAGTTTTTTGCTCCCATTGCTGCTGTGTTATCACATCAAGAATAGATGAAAGAGCCGGGGGTAGTTCTGTCGAGGAGATCACGCAGATCTTCGGACTGCTCTGCACAGGAAAATTAAAATAAAACACATTATCGTCAGGGAGCATTTCGTCTTTTGCCCGAACCTCGCCAAAATGAAACCGTTCTCCCTGCTCGGGCACTTCAAAAGTAAGCTGTTTCGATTGATAGGGATTCAGATCGAGCGCTGTTTCTGCGCGGGTAATATTATTCAAAACCAGTGATACAATAACATCAGAAAGAGGTTCTGATGAATTATTTTTAACCTCTGCACGAATGACAGGATTATTTGTCTCACTTAAAATTTTTGGAATGAACCGGGCGCTTACCGAGCTTACATTTTGCCTTGTGCTGTCCTCTCCAACCGGTATTACAAAAAGATCGGCAGGAAGTCTTGCATTCTGAATGTCCTTCCATGGCATCCTCTGCTCGTCTGTGATTAAGTATATTTCCTTGTTGATCATATCGGTCTTTTCAAGTTGTGGCTTTATGCTCTCAAGAACCTGAAGCAAGGACGCAGTATTATCGGAAATCGAGACTGATTGCAGTTCTCTTATTGCCTGGGACGGGGTCGTAAAATAATCATGCTCAGCATTATATGCTCCATCCAGGCTTACAAGCATTACCCGATCTTTATCGTTCAAGAGCTCAAGTATATCCTGTGCTTTCTTGTGAGCTTCAGAGAAAAGAGTATTTTCTTTTTCCAGGTAATTCATGCTGAAGCTGTTATCAACAATGAGAGCTATCGCGGTTGGTGCATGTGAAGTACTTTTTTGCGGAAGCAGGGCTTTTATAACAGGTCGCGCGAGTGCAAGGATGAAAAATATGATGATTAGTATCCTTGTAATGAGAAGCAAAAGTTCCCGCAATCTGAGAAGCCGGGATTTTTTCTTCTGGACTTCTTTGAGAAATCGCAACGAGCTGAAGTATACAATTTTTGGTTTGTATTTAATGAAAAGATGGATGAGGATGGGGATAATTGCTGCGACCAGACCAATGAGAAAAAGGGAGTTAAGAAAAGATAAATTCATGACATCTGTGAATATTTTCTGGTTTGGTTAATTGTTAATGAGATTTATTGTATTTCTGCGTGGAAAAATTTTGAAAATTAAATGAGACACACCTCCCTCCGATAAATCGGAGTACTCCTCTCAAGAGGAGATTTTCTCTGTGTCCTCTGTGCACTCTGTGGTTAATTTTTTTTTTATTTCGATTCATCAGATCAGGAAAGTTCCTTATCGTACACACGATAGATCTTATATATCTTCCCGCCCATGCGTTCGATAGGACGACACATGCGAATATTATCTTCCAGAACCCATGACATCTCTCCGCTGGGTATTCCCTTTTTTTCACATGTCTTGATAGTCTCATAATACAACACTGTATCAATACCGATATTTTTATAATTTTTCACTATACCGAGTGTGACAACACGAACCTGAGTTATGTGCTTCATAGCAAAGAGAAGTTTAAGCCATCCAAATGGTAAAAGCCTTCCATTCCTTACTTTGATAAGTGCCTGGTTCACGTCCGGAAGCGTGAGTGAAAAGGCGATTGGTTTATCCTTAATATACACAATATATGCCAGATCAAAATCAATAATATCCTTCAATTCTTTTGCGAGATGCACCAGCTCTGGCTGGGTCATAGGTACGAAGCCCCAGTTATCCTGCCATGCGTTGTTGTATATTTCAAAAATTGTCTCAACATCTTCCAGGAAGTGCTTCTTGCAGAGTTTTCTGATTGTATAATTCCTGCGCTCTTTGATCTTATCTATAATTCGTTCAAAACGTTCTGGCATTCCGTCGATATTCTTATAAAAGGCAACCAGATCTTTTGCTTTATGAAAGCCGAATTTCTCGATAAAACTTTCATAATACTGGGGATTGTAGCTCATCATCACGACCGGTGGTGAGTCAAATCCTTTTACCAGCAGACCACACTCATCATTTGTGGAATAATTCATAGGACCGCGAATGATATCCCTACCACGCTCCTTCAGCCAATCTGACGCAGTGCTAAAGAGTGCTTCGGCGGCTTCATAATCCGGCATGCATTCAAAAAAGCCGAAAAATCCAACCTTGTCTTTATGAAAATCATTGTGGGTATGATTGATATGTGCAACAATTCTTCCCACCGGACGTTCCCCGCGATATGCGATAAAAAATTGGGCTTCAGCGTTCTTGAAATATGCACCCTTTTCTGGATAGAATCTCTCTTTTTCCACGCTTATAAGGGGTGGCACCCAGTTCTTATCGTTTTTATAAACTGTCCATGGGATATGAATAAAGGTCTTAAGATCAGTTTTTGATTCTACTTTTTTAACTGTAATTTCTTTTGTATTTGTCATCTATATCTCACTACTGTGTCTTCTTGAAATAAGAAAATTCACCACGCCCATTACAACCGATGCGAACAGTAAGTACTTCACATCCACCTTCACATTTTTCAGAGGATTATAAAAATAACTCACCATCGGCACCATAATGACCATGAGATATTTTGAAAAACGGATCTGTTTATAGGCAAGAATAATTATGCCGGAAATCATCGCCACGATAAGGGTGGGAACAGGGGCAAAATACGCAAGCAAGGCAAGGTATGGAAGAATGCTGTGCCCTCCCAAAAACCGGTGTATCACAGGAAAATAATGTGCAATCACTGCCGCAAGACCAACAAGCATGAGTAGAACGGGATTGTTATTCAAGAAGAAATACTGGGTAAGGAAAAGAATGAGATACACTCTCATAAAATCTATGAGCCAGCAGAAAATTCCAATTGCTTTACTCACATTCCTGTACACATTCCCGGCATCGGCTGTGAAATTTCCCGCCTTGTAGATATTCACTTTGCTATAAAAACGCGTAAATAAACGCGCAAAGGAAAATGACCCGACAAGGTACGCTGCCATGATCAATAGAATTTCTTTAAATATTAAGCTCATAAGTTTAAACCAAAAGCCCGAAGGGCGTCCTTAACGTCAAGAATTTCTTGAATGGGATTATCACAAATAACTCGCCAAACAGCCCATTTAATCGCTGTTATTTTCGGAAAAATCCCTGAATTGGATGCTATATAATTTTTTATAAAGATTATCCTGCTCGATCAATTCTTCGTGTGATCCCTGCTCCGCGATAATGCCTTTATCTATCACAACTATCTTACTGCAATTTCTGATCGTGGAAAGTCTATGCGCAATAATGAGCGTTGTCCTGTCTTTCATAAGTCGGTATATCGCTTCCTGAACCTGATATTCGGATTCGCCGTCGAGTGAAGAAGTCGCTTCATCAAAGATGAGTATCTGCGGATTTTTCAAAATAGCTCTTGCGATCGCAATGCGCTGCTTCTGCCCGCCTGAAAGCTTCACGCCACGCTCTCCGATAATGGTTTCGTATCCCTCTTCAAGTTGCAAAATAAACTCATGAGCGTTTGCTGCTCTCGCTGCCTGAACGACATCTTCACGTGAGGCATCCTGCCTGCCATAGGAAATATTGTGCGCGACCGTGTCATCAAAAAGGATAACTTCCTGGGTCACCATGCCCATGAGATTCCGAATGTCATCCATTTTGTAATCCCGCATATCTATATTATCTATCTTGATCGCACCATTTGTAGGGTCATAAAATCTGAGCAGTAAGTCCATCATAGTGGACTTTCCCCCTCCGCTTGGACCGACAAACGCAACTGCTTCTCCTTTTTTTATTGTAAGATCAATATCTTTCAGCACAATATCAGATGTCGGGTATTTGAACGACATATCATTAAATACGATAGAATCGGTAAAAACACTTATAGATTTTGCATCATCCTTATCTACAAGTAAAACGGGCTCATCGATAACTTCAAAGACCCGCTCTGCAGCAGCAAGCCCTTTGTTGATCTCGGAATAAACTCGCGCAATTTCTTTTATGGGATGCAAACTGGCAAGCAGGGCAACAAGAAAGAGTGAAAATTTTCCGGCACTCATCGCATTATTAGGATTCAGCACAAGCAGTCCGCCATACCATATAATGACGAGTGTGATCATGATCGACATGAATTCCGTAAAAGGGGTCACCAATTGGCCTGCTCTTATCATATGCACGGACTTTTTATAGAACTTCCTATTCTCTTTCAGGAAACGGACTTTTTCATAATTGCCCATTGCAAATGCTAACACAATGCGAATATTCATGATCGTTTCCTGCAGGATAGAAGTAATATCAGCAAATTTCTGCTGCACTTTCCTACTCCTTCGCTTCAGTGCGCTGGAAATCAAACTCACGGTAACCGATATTGGGATGACAACAAAGAGTGTCATAAGAGACATTCGTACGCTGACCGTGACCATCATAAAGACATACACAGAAACAAGGAGGAGATTTCTTAGGAGACTAGTTGCAGAATTGAGGGTCATGCCGCGGATCATTTTCACATCATTAACTGCCCGGGAAATAATCTCTCCAAGTTTGTGGCTATGAAAGAATTCGAGGGGTTTTTTGAGAAGGGCTCCGTAAAAATCATTTCGGACGAACATAATGACCTTCTCCCCGATCTGATTAAAAATGATCTGCTGAAAGTACATCGAGAGGCTTCGAATAAAAAACAGTATCGCAGCAAACACAAGGAGCAGTTTCAGGATCATGCTCTTAGAATTTCTCTCTGAAAATTCCTTCAAAGAAACACCGATTTCCTCTTTTATCTTATCAAAACGATCCTTCTCTTTCCAATTGTGTTTGATTGCCTGCACACTTTGGTCAATAATCCATCCGGCTTCTTTGAAAATGTATGAGAGTGTCGATGCGCTTCTACTCGCTTCGTCTGCCTTCCATTCCTCGTCTGTCTGTTTTACAAAGATCTCATCGACAACCGGATAGACAATCCCAATTGAAACGCCGCTGAAGGACGCATAAACGATGAGCACAAACAGACCAAGTAACGCTTGTGGCCAGACCCATTTCAGGTAGGATAGGATGCGGAGAAAAAGTTTCATAATGAACTATATATTAATCAAATCTGTAAGAAAGTAAAACAGAAATTGTCGTTTGGGTGAAATCGCTCTTATAATACACGGGATTCACATATTCCCCCTGCTCTGCAAGTGCGATGTTCTCTTCATTCACATTGCAGTCTGTATAGCGGAAGCCGAATTCTGTCTCAAGTTCGGGAAGAATCTCATAGGAGCATTTAAAAGAAAAGGTATTTTTTGTATATTGATGCCCATAGAGAAATTTCTCCACCGGTGGGATCTGATATTGATATTTTATGCTGTCCTGCGCCCCTTTCCTGTACAGAGAGTAATCGGCAGAAAATTTTAATTTGCTGTTGGGCTGATAATCAATCCCGAAGTAGAGATTATCTGCATTCTGTCCAGTCCAGTAGCCCATCCAGTAATCGTCAGAAGTTGCAAAATTTATAGGGAATTTGTGTGTATACACCCAGGGATTCAGGTGAGTAAATTCGATGCGAAAATCGAGTCCTGTCATGAAGGGTTCGACAATGTATGCACCAAGTTGATATGCAACATAGTTATGGGACTCATTCTTTTTGAAGATTTTTGATAATGCGATCTCGTCTATAAGCAGGGAGCCATAGGTCTTGACGCCATAGAAGGGAATCCACTCATAGTCCAGTCCGATCATTTCATTGTCCTGATCGTTGGTGTAACGCTGTGCAGACCAGAAAAGCATAATAGGAATAAAATAAACAAACTCCGCATCACGCTCCCCATAATAGAGGAGCTCGCTCAGACCAAAACTGAATCTGTCTGAAGGTGCAATCTCAAGCCGGTGCGCAGCCACGTATTTCTTTTTATAGAATTCCCGATCAAACTCCTGGTCGCCATAATTTATCCAATAAGAAGTGCTGTCGTCGAGGATGTTGCTTTCCAGCCAACCATGAAAATAGACGAATCTTAACCAGTCATTGAATTTTACGCACACCATAATTTGTGGGTATGATGGCGCTTTATTGCTGAGAGAAACCGAGCCCGTGTGTCCGCATCCCCAGAAATTCGAGAATCTTCCGATCGTTATATCTGCATATTTTGTAGAAAATGAAACGGCAGCATCCACTTCTTCATAGTAGTAACTTCCATCGCGCTTGTGCTCGACGCCTATTCCCTGCTCGGGACAATCTATTTTCTTTACATCAAAAATGTTTCCGCGAACTGCATTGTTTACTCCATCAAAAGAGAATCCGATATTATCTCCCAGATAACCAAAGATATATCCTCCGCCTGTAAGCCTCTGGTAATTTTCCGCAAAGGTCGATGTGTCGCTACTGTTAAAATGATATTCCGCCTGGAATTTCGGCTCAAAAGAGATATAGCTGTCTCCTGAGTAAAATTTATACGGAAATTTTAATAGTTTCCATTTCTCTTTTTCTAAATAGGTCGTATCTGCATCTTCATCAAGAAGTACATTAATAAACTCCTCAATGAATTCATCAGATAGCTCTTGCATGCTCTTTATATATTTCCTCTCGTAAGAAAATTCATCCAAAAATCCTACGAGCTGTTCTATATCAGAGAGAGAAAGGTTTACATACTCATCATAATCATCAACCCGGACAAGATATTCGCGGATATCCTTTCTCGAAATGGGTTTGATGCCGTCATAGTAGCGTCCGGTCATGCCCTTCACCTGCATCCTCTCCAGAAAATCATACACATCATTATTCAGCGGAACCATCACAACCTGTGCAGAAAGAGTAGTGCAGAAAAACGTAACGAGCAATAACAAAATAAAGTTCTTTTTCATTGGCTTCAAATCCTTAACAATGTAAGCAACATCAAACTCCACATATTTGTTGTCAACAAAATCAAAACCCCTAAAATATTGTTATTCCAAAAAATTTGGGGAGAAAAACATGAAAGTCCGACCTTTTACAAAAGACGATAAGGACAGCTATGTTAAAATGGTGAAATACTGTTTTAACATGTCGCAGAAGGATTCCGAGCAATACATACAGGGGGCGCTCAAGTACTGCAGGGGGTTCGTTGCCGAGGAAGAAGGCGCTGTGCTTTCTGCAACGTTCTACTATCCCTTCCATCAGAATATTCACGGGAAGAAATTTAAAATGGCTGGCATTGGCGGCGTGGTTACCATGCCTGAAGCGCGAAATCGGGGAATGGTACGAGAACAATTCAAGGTCATGCAAAACGATATGATCGAGCAGGGATATCTCACCTCCACACTTCAGCCCTTCAAGCCGAAGTACTACCAGAAATTTGGCTGGGCAAATGCCTCGCAAAGAATTCGCTGCAAGATAGACGTTGATGATATTGAAGCAGAAAAAGGCGAGTATGAGTTCATTAGGATCGACAAACCAGTTCCGAAACATTTTGATGCGATTGAGAAAACTTTTGCATCCCATTACAACGGCTCAACCTACAGGAGCACGCATTTCTGGAAAGAAGAAGTAATGTATGCCTGGGAATATTTAAAAGAGCTGTACTATTATATTATCCGGCATCAAGGAAAAGATGTTGCTTATGTAATATACTCTTACCAAAGAATAAAAGATGCTTTCGGGGTAAACCTGAATGTGGTGGATTACGGATTCATTAATTATATGGGAGCTAAGGGTCTATTTGCACTTTTCAAAACCCACAGAGACCAGGTAAAAGATGTGATAATCCATCTGCCGGAAAATTTTGATGTGTATCATTTTGCTCCGTGCAACCATAATGCGATCGGGTGGAGATCCTACATGATGTTCAAGGTGATCAATATTAAAGAAGCCATGCTTTACTATCCCATTCCAAAGGATATTGCTTTTGATTTTGAATTACAGATTACTGATCCTATGCAGGAAAACGAACAGCTCTCCTTCGCCTTTCAAATAGATAAAGGCAAGATCAAGCTCATTGAGAAATCAGCTCATACTTTAAAATGCCGGATCGATTCCTTTTCGCGAATGTTCATTGGGCGAAACTCGATCTATGATCTTATAGATTATAGTGAGGTCGAGATTTCTGAAGAGATCATCAAAAATATAGACAGATTATTCCCAAAAGATATTGTGTTTATCAAAGATATGTTTTAAGGAGTTCCATGAAAAGCAAGGTGTACTTTATCGATTTTCACACGACATTTCAGCGCTCGATCCTCGACAAGATTGGGGATGCGCTTTCGCAGGCAGGATTCAAAGATACGGTTCGGGAACATGACAAGGTTGCAGTAAAAATGCATTTTGGCGCAGAAACAAATTTCGGTGTGATCAATCCGCGATATGTGCGATATTTTGTGGACAAGATTCTCGCTCTTGATGCGAAGCCATTTCTAACAGACACAAACACCCTGTATGCAGGGCATCGAGTAAACAGCGTCGATCATTCCAAGCTGGCTACTCGGCACGGCTATACACAATCTGTAGTTAATGCTCCGGTTATTATAGCGGATGGGCTTGTCGGGCAAAGTGAAGAGATCGTTAAGGTAGATACAAAGGAAACAAAAGAGGCATATATTGGAAGTGATATTCATCATGCGGATGCAATACTTGCACTCACTCATATGACCGGGCATGAAGCAGCGGGATTTGGCGCTTCGATCAAGAATATCGGTATGGGATGCGCCTCCCGCAAAGGCAAGCTCGCCATGCATAGTTCTTCCAGACCGGCAATAAGTGCAGACAGGTGCGTCGGATGTGCGCGCTGTGTGCAGTGGTGCCAGGTGCAGGCGATCAGTATCAAGGAGGATGGCAAGGCACACATTGATGAAAAGGTATGCACCGGGTGCAGTATGTGTATTTCTGTATGTCCGTTCAGCGCAATCAGGATTAAATGGAACACCTCTGCAGATTTCCTTAACACCAAGATAACTGAATATGCCCATGCAGTGACGTCTCATAAAAAAGACAAAATGTTTTATGTAAACTTCATTAATAACCTCACCCGTCATTGTGACTGCATGAATATCCACGGAGAGCACCTTTTGCCGGACATCGGTATTCTCTTTTCAAAAGATATAGTTGCAGTGGACAGGGCATCCATTGATCTTATCAATGAGAAGGCGGGAAAAAATCTCTTCGAAGAACTCTTTCCCGATATTAAATTGGAAAATGTGTTTTCATATGCTGAGAAACTCGGCATGGGCTCGTCTGATTATGAACTCGTAAAGATAAAATAAACCACGGATTAACACAGATTGCACAAAGTATTTAGGGTAGGATATTCCAATACGGTCAATTGGGAACAATTGACTCGACTTCTTTCTTCCTTGTCACGCCGTCTTGTCTGGGTGTATCCGCCAGCTGGCGGAGAAGACTGAAATGAAATGAAGGTGGACCGCTTTTGCACCTATGCGTTTTATCTTACCTTTACCATCTTCCTCACCACTGCATGCCCATTATATTCTAACTTATACAAATATGTTCCGGGTGCTACCTGCTTACCTTGCTCGTCCGTGCCATCCCAGATGATTTTCGTTTTTACCCAGAAATTATTCGTTGTTCCATCGAACTTTCGAACAAGCTGTCCCCTGGTGTTGTATATGGATAGATAATAGTCTTCTACCCTTGTGTAATCCGCCGTGATGAATAATATTTCTGTCTCATTCGTAAAAGGATTCGGGGTATTTTGAAAAAGATACAAATTATGAATAAAACTCGTATCTGGCTGATCAACGCTGACCGTATCCTGGCATTCATATGCACCTATGTCTATTCTCCCATTAAATATTCTCGGATTCCCTGCTAAGTCCGTGGCAGGAAGATGTAGTCCTGTTGTGTCTGGTGTGCCGGCATCGATGCAGGGAGAATATTTTGTTAACTCATAACTGAACGGATCACCTCCAACAAACAGCGGGTCTTCGTCTATGTTACCTTCTCCCCAATAAACGGTACCGTTATTATTGGTGTTTATCGCGTCAATACCGCCATCTACGTTGCAATATTCCAAAGAAGCTGAATTTGGCTCTGCGGTTGGATGAAACCAGATCTCTGTATATGGTTCATTCCTGAGTATCGTATTAATTAAATTTATATGACTGTCATCAACTAATCGTATAGTACCTTCAGAGCAATCCTTGTTATCAACGATAGTACAATTGATAAGATACATGCTATCAAAGCTCCATAACATTGCAATGCCACTACTGATAATCCCATAATTGTTTATAATACTTGAATTTATGATTACCGGACACGAATTATTGCTGCATGATATTGCTCCAAAATTATAACTATCAGGATTTACTACATTATCCATTATTATACAGGAGCTAAGGAGTAACAAAGTATTTACTCTTGAACTTAATGCGACTCCGTTTATCTCATCTGTCGATATTATCTTAACATTGTTTAATGATGCTACACAATCTGAGTATAAAAAAAAGTGAGAAACACCACGGTCGCAATTATTATCTTTTAATATAATATTTTCAAAACGTATTGAAGAATTATAATTAATATTAACTCCTCCAACATAATTTCCCTGGCCATTTATTAGTGAAAAATTTCTTACTAAATAATTTGAAATGTTTCTTATTTCCAATAATATAGCTGTTTGTTCTGCATCAAGAATGCTCAACTCTTGTCCTACCCCTATTAATGAGACATGATCCTTGCCCCCGAGTGAAAAAAACTCACTGGTGGTGGATGGGGAATAAGTACCCTCATCAACAAAAATTGTATTCGGATATGTACTGTCAGATTCCACCATGATCAATGCGTGGTAGATGTTCTGAAAAGCGTTATTCCAACTTAATCCACTGTTCTTATTACTTCCATTAGTGGAAACATAAACATCCTCATTTATTTGTTCTATCTTGTGATGAAGAATATCCATAATTATACTGCCATCATTTACATAGGCATAAAATTTATCCGGCTCCTGTACCGTAAACGTATCGACATAAACTGTCATGTCTCCTTCATAATTATAAATATCACTCCCAACAGGCGAATAATTCATATAGATATTGCATAGGTCTTGCTGAGAAAAGGTAATCTCTGCGTCGTTTTGCTTACATACTCCCCCTCCTTGGATTGATGATAAATTATTATTTATATTTGTTCCCTTTAATGAAGTATTTTGTGATACACCAATATAAATACCTCCTCCCATCCCGGCTTTATTATTTTTTATATTACATTTTTCAATTGTTATTGAAGCGCTATGGATGTTTATTCCGCCACCAAAATGAGTATTATTGGCATAAAATCCATTACCATGTTGTAGTGTAACTCCTATCATGTACGGATTTGTTTCATTTGAATTAACTAATACACAGCTCCCGTTATTATTCCCATCAATAATTGTGTTATTAATGTATGATTCATCTCCTATTGTGTAATACTTACTTGCAACAGTAATGTTTTTACCACTATAATTGATATTCTCATAGTAAGTTCCCGGATATACAAGAACTATATCTCCACTCGATGCATTGTCGATACCATCCTGTATGCTCGTGTAGTCTCCAGTGCCATCTATGTCGACGATTATTGTAGAAGACCAGGTATAAGAAAAGGGTAGGAGGATTAATAGTATGAATATAAGAAAAAAGTGTTTCATCTTTACCTCACCCCCTGTCCCCCTCTCCTAATGCAGGAGAGGGGGTATAGAGGATTCATTGTTTTATTATTTCATCAGTAACATTTTGTGAACAGTACTCTTCTCACCGGAAGTTAGTTTATAGAAATAGATACCATTTTTTACATCTTGACCATACATGTCTCGGCAATCCCACGTAGTCGAGTAATACACATCCTTGGTTCCTGAAGATATGACACCGCCACAATCAATGGTTCGTACCAATTGCCCTCGAATGTTATAGATATTCAGTTCCGTATGTGCAGCATCCTGTTCAGGCATGAACCTGATCGTCGTCATGTTTGTTCTCACCGGATTCGGGTAATTCTGCAACAAGGTCAGTTTGTGAGTAATAGAGGATTCGTCTGTATTCAGTTTTACCGTTGCAAAGGACTTTCGTTCATAATTAAGAGGTTTTTCTATGTACGCCTGGATTTCTTTGCTATAAGAAACATAGGGAATCGATTTGGTCAATTCACCCTTTT
>CAYUTH010000038.1:0-14621 GCA_964447485.1 uncultured Candidatus Cloacimonadota bacterium
TCAAATGTTACCATGAAAATAGTATCTATTAGCCACAGTTATCTGAACACTCCCTTTCATTTAAAAAGTGATATCATCAATGAGTATTTGGTATAATATCTAAAATTCTTGACATATTTTCCAAATCAGACTGCGTGCAAAAACTACATACTCTGGAGTGCGCATGAAAAAAATTAAGTATATTTTTTCTCTCTTCCTTTGCATTTCGCTTTTTTTAATATTTGCCTGCACAAGCCCCACACCTCAATATGATTATAAAGAGACAAAAGATCTCGTCTCCTTCGTGGATAGAGCTGTTGACCTGATAGAAGAATATGGTGAAGAGGAATTTCCACAGTTCAGGATAAAGGGAAGCGAATGGGATCATGACAATCTGTACATCTTCGTGTGGGGACTGGACGGTATGCGCTATGTGTATCCTCCGGATGTATCCGGTGAAGGGAAGAACATGCTTGACCTCAAAGACATCAACGGCAAACCGATCGGAAAATTATTTGTAGGGGCAGTCTCTGGTGAAACAGGCGAAGGCTGGGTTCATTACGAGTGGCCCAAACCAGACAGCGAAGTTCCTATCTGGAAAAGCACCTTTTTGAAAAAGGCAGTCGCACCTTCCGGTAAAGTATATCTCGTGGGCAGCGGTCTATATGAAATGCCTGTTGATAAGGTATTCGTGATATATAATGTAGATCAAGCAGCAAAACTCCTTACGCAAAAAGGCAAAGATGCTTTTGACGAGATAAGAGCTATTTCAGGTCCTTACAGGTTCATGAATTCCTATATTTTTATTAAAGATATGAAAGGGAACGAGCTCTTCAATGCTGCATTTCCCGAACTTGAAGGCACGAACATCATGGAACTCAAAGATGCAGACGGACAGCTTTTTGTAAAAAAAGAACTTGAAATTCTCAAGAACAGAGATCAATGCTGGAATGAGTATATGTGGACCAAACCCGGACAGGAAGAGCCATCCCTGAAGCGTGTATTTGTGAAAAAAGCACTTGTCGATGGAGAAATCCTTATCGTTGGCTGCGGCTACTATCCTCCTAAATAATCTATATATATGAAAAAAATACTCCCATTCCTTATTGTACTTGCTGTAATCGTGGTATCAGTATTCATTCTAAAGAAAATCCTTCGTCCACCGCAAGTGATGTCACCCTCAGAAAAAGCTCGCTCGATCGTGCTGGGAAAAGTAACAGAGAGCGTGCAATCCGAACTGACGCATGCCGATAAAGATTTTGCATACGCAGCCAGGAAAATTTCTCTATACGAACTTACTAGTGATTCTGTTCGAAATGTCTTGAAAGGACTTCATGCACGCCACTCTTTTATTTTTGATTGCTGCATTGTAGATACAAACGGCATCATGATCGTGGTCGAGCCGGAAGAGTTCAAATCATTTGAAGGGCATGATATAAAGGATCAGGCGCAGGTGCAAAAAATACATCAAACACATATGCCTGTGATGAGTAACGCCTTCCTGGCAGTCGAAGGATTTCAGGCAGTTGACATCCAATATCCAATTTTCTCTGAAGATAACACTTTCATCGGTTCGCTCAGTATGCTGATACGCCCGGAGCACATGTTCGTCGACATAATCAAACCTATCATCAAAGGTATCCCTGTGAATATCTGGGTCATGCAAAAGGACGGCATCATCCTCTACGACCGCAATGAAGAAGAGATCGGGAGAAATCTTTTTACCGACGAGATGTATCAGCCATTTGATAATCTGCGCGCACTTGGGCAGGAGATTGTTGAAAATAAAACCGGTCTTGGTTCATACACGTTCCTTTCCGATACTATGACAGAACCTGTGGAAAAGATGTGTTTCTGGGAAACAGCCGGACTGTATGATATGCAGTGGAAACTGGTCCTCACTTCGGTTTTATCCGGGGCAGAAGCGCCAAAAGGATCAAAAGAATCCGTAAAATATATCCAGAAGAATCTGAAAGATTTCGTCCAGCGGATCGACTTACTCGCAGCTCTTTCTGAGAATGATGAAGACAGCATCAAAAAGTGCTTTGAAAATTTTTACGCTACGTATCCGTATATCTACAGTATCCAATGGACAGATACATCAGCAACAAGCCGATTTGGCTTCCCGCCTGAGCATTCACTTATGAATTATAATTATCGTGAGACACGCGACGGCATAAATGAACAATATCAAAAATTTATCAGTGCAGTAGAGAATAAAGGATCTGCTGTTTTTGAAAAAAATCTTCTCGAAGGAGACAGTGCAATATTCATTTTGGAACCTGTTTTTTCACCAGACCAGTACTTTGGTATCATCTATGTGATGCTACTGATATAACGTAATCTTCGTTAATATCAGATAATATTTAGAAAAGAGTGCACATGACGAAAACTAATGTTCTCATAGTGGAAGATGAGATAATTGTCGCTAAAAATACTGAAGTTATGCTGAGAGGATTGGATTATAATGTCGTGGGCATATGCACTTCGGGAGAAAAAGCACTCATTGCCGTAGCCGAAAAAAAACCTGACGTGATTTTGATGGACATCGTTCTTGGTGGTGATATTGACGGCATTCAAACAGCAGCCAAAATTCTGAAGGAATCAGAAGTACCAATAATCTTTGCAACATCCTATTCTGATAACGAAACCCTCAAGCGTGCAAAAGAAACAGCTCCGTATGGGTATATTATAAAACCCTTTCAGAAGAAAGAACTTCTTGCTGGCATTGAAATAGCACTTGAGCGGCATGCTCTTGAGCAGAAGATCCGGGAGAATGAACAACTCCTTCAAACCACACTCCAAAGTATTAGTGACGGCATTATTACGACTGATAAAAAAGGGAATATCCTGTATATAAACGAAATAGGAGAAGCGATTACCGGATGGACTGAAGATGTAAAAGGGAAATCCCTGAATTCAGTTTTTCGAATAACATGTGACAGCACAAATAAAGAAACGTGTAAGCTTATTGATAATCCTTCATATATCAAAAAATTAACAAAAATATCTTCATCAACTCTTATCACCAGAGATGGCTCTACAAAAATAGTGGAAGGAAGCATCTCACCCATCTTTAAAATTACCGGAGAGACAGCAGGTTCGGTACTCGCATTCAGGGACATCACAATAATAGATAAGGCACAGCGGGTTCAAAATGCGCTTTATAATATCTCAAATGCAGTGAATGCCACAGAAAGTATCCAGGAGCTTTTTCAATCTATACAACAACATCTGGGTGAAATAATCGATACAACAAATTTCTATGTCGCACTGTATGATAAGGAAACCGACACAATTTCTCTCCCCTACATTATTGACGAAGAAGATAAGTTCACCTCATTTCCAGCAGGAAAAACTCTCACGGGTTATGTAATTAAGCACAAAAAACCATTACTGGCTCACGACAACCTCATTAAAGAAATGACAAAAAAGGGCTTGATCGAGAGTGTTGGATCTCCATCAAAAATATGGCTTGGTGTTCCTTTAAGAATCGAGAAACAAGTTATTGGTGTCGTGGCTGTTCAAAGTTATGAAGATGAAAACCTGTACACAAAGGATGATCTTGAAATTTTGGAATTCGTTTCCGAACAGCTTGCAATAGCCATATCACACAAGCGTGCTGAAGATGCTCAGCGGATCGAACGGGCATATTTTGAACAGCTTTTTGAAAACGCTCCGGAGGCGATCGTACTTATTGATAATGAAAGTCGTATTCTCAGGATGAACGATGAATTCACACGAACTTTCGGCTACACTATAGATGAAGCAAGAAACAAAAAAATCGACACGCTTCTTACGCGGGGTGAATACAGAGATGAAGCAAAAAACGTAACTGATAAAATCGCACACGGTGAAACAGTTACTTTTGATACAATCCGCTGGCATAAAAACGGTACTCCTGTTGATGTATCAATTCTTGGAACTCCGATTATTTTTGAAGGTGGGCAGCTTGCTGTTTATGGTATATATAGAAATATCTCTGACAGAAAAATTACTGAGGAAGCTCTTAGAAAAAGCGAAGAACGATACAGAGAACTCATTGAAAATGTACATGATATTATTTACAGATTTGATACAAAGGGAATCATAATATATATCAATGCCGTTGGTGAAAAGATATTTGGACTTCCATCGGATGAAATAGTCGGGAAAAGTACTCTCGATATAGTTGATAATGAGAACAGGGTTACCTTAAAGCATTTCTACCAACGCCAGTTCCTTGAGGAAACACCAAACACCTATAACGAATTTGAAATCGTTAATCCGAAGGGCAAGAAAAAGTGGCTTGGTCAAAACACGTCTTTGCTTTTTGAAAATAAAAAGATTATTGGCTTCCAGGCAGTCGCTCGGGATATCACAGAACAAAAGAAAGTAGTGAATGCATTGAGTGCAAGTGAGAGAAAATTTAAAAATGTCTTTAAGAATAATCCTATAGGTATTGGAACCCTTGATAGGAAAGGATATATAACATCAGTAAACGAAACTTTTACACACTTGGTAGGAATGCGAGAAAAAGATCTTTCTCCAAAACAAAAAATCACTTCGCTTCTATCTTTTTCTGATGAAAGGATGCAAAGCAGTATCGAAAATCTGATAAACGACGACATCGCTTTTGACTATGAAACCGAACTCAAGAATTTGATGACAGGCAATCAATTCTTCATTCGTTTTCGAGGTATCCCATTAAAAGAATCTTCGACTAAATCCGTTTCACATATTGTATTGACTGGAGACATTACAGCTCGAAAACATGCAGAAGACGCTCTTCGACAACGCACTCAAGAACTTAACGAGCGCTTGCAAGAACTGAACTGCCTCTATAAAATTTCTGATATCGTTGAAGACCCTGAAATTTCGATGGAAATGGTCCTCAGTAATAGTCTCGAGATCATTGCGCAGGCATGGAAGTATCCTGAAATAACCTACGTCAAGATTACCTGGATTAATGAGATATTTGCAACAGAGAATTATAAATCAACCGATTGGCATATCAGCGAGGATATTGTTTCATACAATAAAGTGCTTGGTTCAATAGAGGTAGGATACCTCGAATCACGTTCAGAAGATTTCATCGGACCTTTTTCAAAAGAAGAATCAAATCTGCTTCATGCAGTCTCAGATCAACTGGGCAGAATTGCAGAAAGAAAACTTGCAGAAGACAAATTAAAAGATGCGAATAAAAAACTCGAGCTTCTCGCAAGAACCGATCCTCTCACCCAGCTTTCAAATCGTCGTGATATTCTGGAAAAGATCAAATATGAAAAACGGAGATTTAGTAGAAGTGAGAAACCTTTTGCAATCATAATTTGCGACATCGATGATTTCAAATCCATTAATGACCGATTCGGTCATGATACCGGAGATGAAGTGTTGAAAACTCTTGCAAATATCATGTGCATGAATGTGAGAAAACAGGACACGGTTTCACGCTGGGGTGGAGAGGAGTTTCTCCTTCTTCTTCCACAAACAGACATCGAGGGAGGACTCATCCTTGCAGAAAAAATTCGAGTGAAAGTAAAATCAAAAGAATTCAATTTCCTTGGTAAAAATATACATGTCTCAATAACAATGGGTTTAAGTATTTATAAAGAGAGTAAGACTATTGATGAAACCATAAACCAGGCAGATCAGGCTCTTTACATGGGCAAGAAACTCGGAAAAAACTGTGTCAAATGTGAAACAGACCTGATCAAATGATCGAGGAAAAAAATATGATACAGAAACCTGCAAACTTAATGTATGGCGTGAATGACAAACCGCCACTTTCGGTCACATTCTTTCTTGGATTGCAGCATGTTTTTGTTATCTTCATCGCGATGATCTTCCCTGTGATGATCGTAAATCACTTTGGGACAAATATCGATCCGCGCACAGCCAGCGGTTTTATAAGCATCACAATGATCTCCAGCGGTATTGTGACAATTTTGCAGGCACTCAAAAAGGGACCTGTTGGCTCAGGCTATCTGTGTCCATCCGTGTGCGGTCCTTCCTATCTGCAAGCATCCTTCATGGCAATATCAAGCGGCGGCTTACCTGTTCTTTTTGGGATGACAGCTTTTGTGGGAGTAGCAGAATCCATCTTCTCGAGATTCATGCACAAGCTGCGAGTTTTGTTCCCATCCGAAGTAACAGGCACTATCGTGGCAATGGTCGGCATCACGATCATTCCCATTTCGATAAAAAGCTTTGTCGGCTTGAGTGATACAGATACTATTATCACATCTTCAGAATTGATTGTCGGAATTTCTGTTCTGCTCCTGATGATAGGATTGAACGTTTTCGGCAAAGGGAAACTACGCCTGTATAGCTGCCTGATAGGAATGATTTCTGGTTATATACTTGCCTATATATTCGGCTTATTCACAGAAGCAGATTTTCACAAAATAATGCACTCCAGGATCATCAATGCCCCCTATCTTAAAAGTCTATCATGGGCTTTTGACGCCAGGTTGCTTGTACCATTTGTCATTGCAGCACTTTGCTCGGCACTCAAAACAGTAGGTGATCTTACCACGTGCCAGAAAATAAATGACACTAATTGGAAACGTCCTGAAATGAAATCCATCTCAAAAGGCATTCTTGCCGATGGTCTGGGAGGTATAATCCCGGGAATATTCGGAGGTTTTGGACAGTCCACTTCTTCGACGAACGTCGGACTTTCCATTGCTACAGGAGCTACCAGTAGAACAATTGCATACAGCGCAGGCGGCATTCTTATATTCCTTGGATTCTTTCCAAAACTTGCGAACATATTTATCATAATGCCCAAACCCGTTATGGGGGCAACACTTATCTATGCGATAAGCTTCATGATAATCTCGGGCTTTCAAATAATCATGAGTAGAATGCTCGATTCCCGAAAGATCTTCGTGGTTGGTATCGCTCTCATTTTCGGGCTCAGTGCCGATATGATCCCGATTGCATACGTAAACATTCATTCCTGGCTCAAACCGATTTTCCATTCATCCTTATCATTAGGAGCTGTGACCGCAGTCGTACTCAATCTCCTTATGAGGATTGGCGTAAAGAAGAAATTAACACTTGTCCTTACTGCCGGGCAGGAATCATCAGATATAATTTATAAATTTATGCAAAAAGCAGGAGGTTCATGGGGTGCCCGTCCAAATGTCATTTACAAAGCAATAACTGTAATGAATGAGTTTATGGAGAGCACGCCAAATCTTGCTTTGACTTCACAAGATATTACAATGCAAGTGAGCTTTGATGAGTTTAACCTGGACATTACCATCGAATATCAGGGAAAAATTTTAGTTTTCCCCGAAAGGAAACCTTCAAAAGAAAGTTTGATGACACAAGAGAGCGCTGCAATAGAACTTGCCGGCTACCTTATCAAAAAGGATGCTGATGCCACCTCTTCCAAAAAAGAGAAAAACAAGATCGTTCTCACTATTCATTTTGAACATTAATACTTATTGAATATGACGAAAAAAGCCCGAAGTGTATCCAGACTATTTATCATAAGCATGTTGGTGGTTACGACTATTTCCATTGCAATGCTCGGATATTTCCTTATTTCCCAGGAATACATACAGTTTTCTCAATCAAGCCATGATATCCGCGAACAATTTATTGAAAAGAACAAACAGATCATAAAATATGAGGTTCAAAACTCAATTGAATTTATTACGTTAAGTATCAATAAAGCCAGGGAAGATTTAAGAAATCAGATACGATCCCAGCTTTATCAGGGGTATGATATCGTTGAGCACCTCTATTATGAAAACAGATATTCCATGCCGGATCAGGAGCTCAAAAAACTTATACTCTCGGTATTGCGTCCTCTCAAACATAATTATGGCCAAGGATATTATTCTGTAACCACCGGTGCCGGAACTGCCTTACTCCTCCAATCTGATAAAAACAACAATCCGGTTGAATCTGAAGAAGGCAGTAACCGACTGGAGCAGAAGGATGTAAATGGTTTTTATTTTGTCCGTGAATACATTAAAAAAGCAAAAAGCCAGGGCGAGGGATTTATAGAATATTATCGTCCAATCCCGAATGATCCTTCAAAAAAACCTTATCTGAAACTGACATATGTCAAATATTTTGAACCTTATGATTGGGTAATTGCACTTGGCGATTATTACGAGAGCTATATTGAAGAACTGAAATATTCTACAATAGAACGGCTGGCAAATGTCCGTTTCGGCGAAAATGGATATATATTTGGAGTTACCTATGACGGTGATCCTCTTTTTTCAAATGGTACGATCACGCTCGGGACCGACAATCTCTGGAACCTCACAGATAACGGGGGCATGAAAATTATTCAGAATGAGCGGAGAATAGTTGAGGAAGAAGGGGGTGGTTTTATAGAGTATAATTGGAACAAGATCGATGACAACGAATCTCATCCTAAAATTTCATATATTGAAGGATTGCCGGAATGGAAATGGATCATTGGTGCAGGAATATATCTTGATGATATTGAATTCTTGATCACTCAAGAAAAAACCGTATTAAGGGAACGCATTAATAATCATATACTGAAAGTGATAGGTCTTCTCGTTCTTATCATTGTCATTATCGCAAATACATCCATTTATATCTCAGCAAAATTAAAGAATAATTTTAAAACGTTTGTAGCATTCTTTCAAAAGGCAGAAAACGAGAATGTGCAAATACAACCTGATACTGTGCATTTTTCAGAATTTCAGGCGATTGCAGAATCTGCCAATAAACTCATCGATGAAAGAACAAAAGCAGAAGAAAACCTGCGACTCTTTAAAGAAGTTTTTTACTACTCGACGGACAGCATTGAGATAATAAAACCCGATTTTACATTCTATGAGCAGAATCCATCTCACAGGAAATTGTTCGGCTATTCAAACGAAGCTCTCGAAGATGAAACTCCGGCAGTGTATATGGGTGAAGAAAATTTTAATGAAATGAAGGATGCCCTCCTCGAATATGAATTCTACCGTGCAGAGACATATATGAAAACCTCTGCCGGACGAGACCTCTACATAGATATTTCAGCATTCCCAATCCTGGACCATGACAAGAACGTGATCTTCTATGTTGCGATCAAGCGTGATAGCACCGAACAGAAAGAGATTTTCAACGCACTCCAGAAAAGTGAAGAAAAATACAGGAATCTCATTGAAACAATGCAGGAAGGTATTATGCTTGTGGATGAAGATGAGAATATCGTTTTTGCCAACAAGGCAGCAGGAGTTATTTTTGGCATTCCTTACGAAGAACTCAAGGGCACAAATCTAAAAAATGTGATCTTGAAAGAGGATTTGGAACAACTCCTGTTTCAGACCCAGAGAAGAAAGGAGGGGAAAAAGGACAGATTCGAAATTCGATGTCAGGCCTATGATGAGGAAATCAAATCTTTGCTCATCAATGCGACACCACTTTTTGAAAATGATGAATACGTCGGCTCTTTCGGGGTTTTTGCGGATATTTCGGACATAAAAAATTCCCAGCGCGAAGTTGAAAAATCCTTGAAAGAAAAAGTTGTCATGCTGCAAGAGATCCACCACCGCGTAAAAAACAATATGCAGATCATCATCAGCTTGCTGCATTTACAATCACTTTATATCGATGATGAAGCAATCGTGGATAAGTTTAAAATAGTGGAGAACAGGATACGGTCAATGGCAATCATACATGAAAAGCTGTATGAATCCGAGAATTTCATCGATATCAATTTCGCAGACTATATAAAAGAATTATTCAATTCGCTTTTTAATTCAACAGGAATGACCGGCAGCAAGATCAATTTTGAGATTGATGCAGATCCTATCACTCTCGATCTCAACCAAGCGGTGCCGTGCGGGCTTCTCTGCAATGAGATACTAACCAACATCTTCAAACATGCATTTCCGGACGACAAAACAGGAACGGTGTACATCTCTATGAAGAAAACAAAAGAAGGCAAAAACAAGCTGATAATCAAAGATGACGGTGTTGGATTTACTGAAGACCTTGAGAATGCCGGTCAGTCTTCACTCGGGCTCCAGCTTATTCAGGATCTTGTTTCCCAGTTGAATGGAACATTGAAATTAAATCAGAAAAACGGAACATCATATACGATCATTTTCTAATAAATCGTGAACAAGACCTCCCGCCAATATTCTGATAAAAGATTTCATCAATTCTCTCTTCTGCCCTACCCCCGATCTTTCCAGAAAGAATATTTGACAGATGATAATCTTGCACATTATTTATGTGTAATAGCTTAAAGAGGAGTATGGTGTTAAAGACATTCAAATTTAGAGGAAACTATCTGAATTTCAACGTAGTTCAACATTTCATGCACGGAGATATGACAAAGGGTAACTGCCATCTCCCTGGTTTTTTGCCAGTGGAAATGGATTATCAACTTATGAACGGAGAATCGGGCTCACTCCTCCTGACTCATTGCGAAAGCGTTTATCTTTGCATGAATCCATCTTCTGCGAGACATGACATTCTTGAAAACATTCTTTCCGCACGTCAGGATGCCGAAGCCTCCAAAAGATTAACAAACCAAATCCATGATTTTATCGCAGAAAAACGAAGAGAATTTCAAAAATTACATTTTGTGGAAGATGAATCAATAGTACCTTCTTGTACACAAAATATGTTTGATGTAGATTTGATAAGCCATAAGGGAACTAAGTTACTGGATATTATTCAAGAGGGTTATCCTGTTCCGGATTTTTGCATACTTACTTCCAACAATTACTTTCTTTCGCAGGAAGAGAGAAAGGCAAAAATTTACAAAGCTATAAAAAATCTAGAACGCATGTCTGCCCAGAAGTTTGGCTCGGAAGACAAACCTCTTATCATTGCAATGCGCTCTGCGATGCCCTCATATATTCCCGGCTTGATGCCTACTTTTTTGAATGTGGGTGTGACCAGCAAAAATTTTCCGGCTCTCAGTACGATTTTGGGAAAAACTGTTGCAAAGAAAATATATCTGAGTAATCTGCGAACTCTCGAACTGAATCTCTTTGGAGGATATAAGACAGAGCAAAATATCGAAGTGGATCGTATCGATGAGGAAATCGAATATCCTTACAATCGGATTTCTGCTCAAGACGAACGGCTTTTGCATGATGCATTTTATCAGGTCTGTTTTTTCTTACGAAGAGCTTATGAATACTATGAGAAAAATCAGGATTTGCTTCATACATTTGTACGCAAAGGAGAAAAATATCCTTCAGTCATCCTACAAAAAATGGTATGGACAGTGCGTGGTGACGAATCCTACCCCGGCGTTTTATACAGCCGGCATGCCCGAACGGGTCTGGGTATTCAAGTAGAGAGTCTGCCCAATATTTTTGGTGAAGAGATCATGACCGGGCTCATCGAAACGAATGATCATGAATTTTTTAACCGCGAATCTATCAAAAATATGTATCCTGCGGTTTATCATTTTGAGCCACTTCTCCGGGAGCTGGAGAAAAAACTGAAGTCCCCGGTGACAGTAGAATTTGCTGCTGAATCTTATCATTATGCGTATCTTTTTGCAGTGTTGCAACTAAACACTTCCGAACTCACTGGAAGAGCGACTCTTCTTTCTGCAACCGATCTCTACCAAAAAAAGGTCATTGATGCCGAGCGTGTGATAGAGTTGATCAAACCCTATCATCTCACTCAAATATTTTCAGACAGAATCGACGACAGGTCATTCAAAACATTAAGATTTTTCTGCAAAGGTGTCTCAATTTTGCCCAGAACAGCAGTTTCTGCAAAAGCATATTTTTCTGCTGCTGCTGCGCTTGAAGCAAAAAAACGAGGAGAAAAAGTTTGTATATGCAGAGAAAGCTTTGTTCCCTCTGACACTTTGGTTATGGCAGAGGTTGATGCAATAGTAAGCCTGACCCCAGCTGCAATCCATGTTGTCACTGCATGCCGCAGTTATGGTGTTCCCGCTTTTCTAAATCTGGAAAAATTTGGTGTTACCCTAAAAGGAAATCATCTTGTAAATGAAAACGGCATGACAATCTCAGAGGGAGATCAGATCACGATTTCCAGCAAAAGACAGACCATTTTTTGTGGACAAGCAGATTATAAGCCGGCTCGATTCCAAAGATATTTGAACGGCGAAAAATTGGAAATGAAAAAGAAGGAGAGAACGGTATTCGAGAATATGGCGAAAGCATTCAAGGTGTACGATCAGCTCATAGAAAATATGCAGGTCGATCATATTGTAAAACTTGATGAATTAATAAAATTAGTAAGAAACAACCTGCGGAAAGATCCTGAAAAAGCAAAAAAACTCATGAACTCCTGGGTTGATTCCAATACAGATATTTACATTGAAGAACTCTTGCAAAGCGAACTGGGAAGCCATCAAGATCAGCACAAACTCTATCAACTTCTATCTTTGGATAGAAAGGTCACACTTTTCAAGTTGATCATTCCAATTTGCAGAAAGAAAAATTTGCAGGGTTACACAGCCGGCTCATTCATGTTGGGAAGATTTCTCTGCCAGCAGCATCCTGTTGCTTTCTGGAACGCGTTCTCCGAAGATTTGATTTTAGCCATGCTGAATGAATATATTCTTTTTGAAAAATATACAAATGTTTTAAATAAGGTGGGAGAACGTGAAGTGAACAGAGCACGAAAAAAAATCCTCGAAGATGGTTTAGGACAGATCAAATTAAAACTGGGCAATGTTTTGACTTTTATCACGCTGAAACTTTCCGACAAGGATCTGGAAAAAATTAAATCATGCAGCCAAAAAAATACAGATAGTGACACGCTCCATATGATCGAAATGCTCAAGAAACCATATGGCTATTTCTTCAATTATCAGGCTGAATGGTCATTTTCTAGATTAAAGGAAATTTGTGAAGCTGAGAATTTGCCGATTCCAAAAGAGGAAGACAAGTAATATATTCTCCCAGCTTTTTGATTTCATTCTTTTTTTCGCAGAAATTGCTAAGATAATAAAATCTCGAATAAGAGTAATTTTGGGATATAAATTTTACCTTGACATGTTTTTCTAAGAGAACTACAAAATTCGCAAACAACTTTACAGGCAGGAGCAATATGAAACAAAAAATACTGATTTTTATTATAAGCATGTCTGCAATTTTACTCATCCCATGTACCGGCATGTGTGATACGAATGTGTCAGGCAATCAATCCGGGACATGGACCTTGGCAGGAAGCCCCTACTATGTCATAGGTGCAGTAACTATTCCTGCTGCAAACTCTCTCGTCATTGAACCCGGTGTGATGGTCGAAGTGCAGGGAAATTTTAGAATTACTGCTGAGGGCTATATAACAGCAGTGGGAACTGCTTCCGATTCTATCAAATTTTATGGGCAAGGTACGACAACATGGGAAGGCATTCGCCTCGAGGATGAGGTAAATCAGAACATATTTTGTTATTGCAGAATTTCAAACACTGCCGGCACAAACGGGTATGGAATTCACTCGGTAAATGCTGAGGTTATCATTCAAAACTGCTCCTTTGACCATCATAGAAAAGCAGTACATTTTTCTGCGATGAGTGACGCAAATCCCTCCTATATGGAAATCTCGGATTCCTATATAACTACGTGTGAGCAGTGTGGAATCCTCATCACAGAAAATACAAATGCCCTTGTAGATGATTGCGAAATAACAGCGTGCGGGCAGGGAACTTCCTATTGGCCTGCAATTCAACTCGCCATACAAACCTCAACCGGCGAATGCAATCCAACGATCACCAATAACCACATTCACCATAATGATAAGCAAGGTATCACACTTGCAAACATTTATAATTATGGAGAAGTAGCACCATACGTCGAAAACAATACTATTGAATACAACCTTACCGGCATATATCTCTATAATGGTCAGGGCTATTATAAGAATAATCATATATGTAATAATTTTATTGCCGGTGACCCAAACTCGGGTGCTGGTGTCATGCTGTACGGATCAGGTACAAACGGCACATTCGTACAAAATGAGGTGGCTTTCAATTTTTGTGGTTTTTACTGCATCAATGATGCAACTTCTAATCTTGGAGATCTCGGAAATTTGAATACGAATGACGATGGTGAGAATAATATACACGACAATATTGATGGAACGGGAACAACTTTTAGTGTGTATAATGCATCTCCATTAGACATGAAAGCAGAAAATAATTCGTGGGATAGTGACAATTATGGTGAGATTGCAGTAACTATTATCGACGGGAATGATAATCCCTCATACGGGATTGTTGATTTTGATCCGATATATATCGGTGTTTGGAATGATCCTCATGTTGAAACACAAAATGATCTGCTCCTGTTGAACAATCCTAATCCATTTACGCATAGTACTACTTTCAGTTTCTCACTCGACCAATCAGCAGAAGTTGAAATTGATGTGTTTAATATTATCGGGCAAAAAATTAAAACAATTCGAATTTCGGTACACGATATCGGAACTCATTCAATTCAGTGGAATGGAAAAGATGAGGTGGGTCACAATGTACCATCCGGAATTTATCTTTATCATGTAAAGGAAGGTGGCACAGTAAAAGGCAGGGGAAAATGTTTATTATATAGATAAAGAATTAGAATTATAATTACTTATTAAATAGAAATTATTATCAGAAGGAAATATTATGATAAATAGGGAGTGTTCAGATAACTGTGGCTAATAGATACTATTTTCATGGTAACATT
>CAYUTH010000039.1:0-14288 GCA_964447485.1 uncultured Candidatus Cloacimonadota bacterium
AGTATTGGAGCGCTTAAGAGAGAAATATCGTCCCACAGACCTCGAAATATCGTTGTAAAAGGCAAAAATCATAATAAAGAGTAAAACTACTACACCTATACGCTGAAGCACCGCCTGCGTGCTTAATTTGAGCGGTTTGCCCCTGATTCCTTCAATAATTGAGAAGATGATCATTCCTCCATCGAGAACTGGGATCGGGAGCAGGTTCACGATCATCAGGATAATGCTGATCATAGCGAGGAAGGAAAGATACGCGCTGACACCCTCTTTCACCTGCTGGCTTGTGAGCGATGCGATCATAATAGGACCACCAACACTTTTACTAACCTCTGACGGATGTTGGACAAGCTTAACAATTCCGCTATAGTAACGAGTGATTATATTTATCGAAGTGAGAAATCCATATTTCAATGACGTAGGTACTGAGAAGCGTTCAATGTATTCCTGTTCGAGAATTTGAGAGATACCGATCATACCGGAATTTTCATCAAGTTCGATATTTATCTGCGGAGTGATATCCATTTCCACTACATCATTATCCCGTTGTACTATAAAATGCAAAGGACGATCCACATTATCTTTTATGATTTCTTGCAGATCATACCAATCATGAATTTCCATATCCTCGATCTGAATGATCACATCACCTTTTTTCATACCTGCCTGATATGCCGGCAATCCATAATAGGCATCTCCTATTACTGCGGGAACATGAGGTTTGATACCTGTAAGCCAAAGTTCATAAGAAAAATTCTCCGTTTGTACAAAAAGGGTATCACTATTTCTTATGAAAGTAATCTGTCTTTTATCTGGTGAATCCTTCATCCATTCCTGGATGATGGCTGTCCATCCCGGTGTTGGAACACCGTCAATACTCACTATTTCATCCTTGCTTTCAAGGGGAAGAATTGAATACGCTTCTTCTGATATTCTGCCGATCACCGGCGCAATATCATAGATTTTTATTCCAATAATAAAGGTAAGCGCAAGGATGAGGATTGCGAACAGGAAATTTGCAAAAGGTCCTCCGAAAGCAATAAGTGCTTTCTGCCACCAGTGCTTCTGTTTAAAACTCCTTTTATCAAGAAGATCGTCGTCTGAAGCTTCATCAGGATTCTCTCCCAGCATTTTCACATACCCACCAAGCGGTATGAGTGATATCCTGTATTCGGTTTCTCCAATAGTCCAAGAGAGAAGTTTCGGTCCAAAGCCGAAGGAGAATTTCTCAACCTTAACTCGATTGAGACGGGCTACAACAAAATGCCCAAGTTCATGGACAAAAACCAATATGCCGATCAGAAAGATAATTGCTAAGATTGTGATCACGATAATGTATTACTCCGTATAAAAAATTGCTTTGATCGGATTTATTTTCGATGCTTTGTATGCGGGATAAAATCCTGAAACCAAACCCACAATGATGGCAAAAGACAGCCCCACGGTAATACCCATAATTGGAAACGATACATCAACCTTCAGCGCTCGGCTGAGTGCCCCAATGAGTAAAAGTGCCAGACCGGATCCAACGATGCCGCCAAAGAGTGCAAGAATGATCGACTCAAAAAGAAAATATGAGAAAATATCTCTATTCTTGGCACCAATGCTTTTACGGATACCGATCTCTTTCATGCGTTCGGTGATTGATATGAGCAAAATACTGAACAGTCCGATTCCACCTGTAAAAAGTGATATGCTGGAAATCGCCAACAGAATAATATTCCAGTTCTTTAAAAATTCATTCACCTGCTGCCTGACTTCAAGCATCGTACTGCTGATATCTCTCATGCCGACATCATCTGCCATATTATGGCGCGAGCGTAAAGTTTGAATTGCTAAATTATATACGTCACCTACACCTTCAGCATCGTTTGCTTTTATCCAGATGACATCGATGTTCATTGATGGGCGAAGATATTTTGCTGCGAATTTAGTAGGAATGTAGCACGATTCAAGCGCCATTCTCCTCTCCCATTCATTCCCCTGTGCAAAGCTGCTCTCGCTGGATTCATAATCAACGATCCCAATGATCTTGATCCGAATATCCCCGATTGAAATATACTGCCCGATTGCATTGCCTTTAGGGAAAAGTTTAGTGCTCAGCGTTTTACCGAGGACACAGACATTTTCACCATTTTGTGATTCGATCGTATTAAAATCCCTGCCCTCAGCAACAAAATAGTTTTTTTCTGTAAAAAAAGTGTTGTGCACTCCTTTTAAACGGATCTGGCTTTTCTTGCCATTGATGATCGTATTTCGTTGGTCATCAATAGTGGGATAAATATATTCAATATTGTTGAGATTTTCCTTCAATGCTTCATAATCACTATAATTGATCTGCTGGAAGCGTTTTACGGAATTATATTTTTTTAACTGATCATTACTCGTATCAGGATATTTCGAATAGAGTACAATTACATTATCATAACCGAGAGAACTTATCGTTTCTTCGATGAGATTTTTCATTGCTTCAACTGAGGAAAACATTGTGGTAACTGCTGCCACACCGATCATGATGCCTGCCAATGTGAGAAACGAGCGCAATTTATGCGATAAAATGCTCTTGATCCCCGAAACAAAGACTTCTGAATATTTCATGATACTATTTCTTTCCCGCACTTTTCGCAGACAAGTGTTTTGACTTTCTTTCGTGATGGTTTCTCAAACATGGATTCTGCTTCACAATCAGGACATTTGAGCGCAACGGGTTTCTTATTTGTCATAAATTTACATGTAGGATAATTGGAACAAGTATAGTACGTCTTATTCTGCTTACCTTTCCTCTCGATAAGTTCGCCGCCGCATTGAGGGCAATTAATCCCTATTGTAAACGGTTTGGTGTATTTACATTTTGGATAATTCTCGCACGCATAAAATTTGCCGAACTTGCCGTTCTTTAAAAGTATTCTACCACCGCATTTAGGACATTTTTCGCCAGTTTCCTCTTCAACGGGCTTCTCATTCTCATCAAGGGATTTCACATTCTTGCATTTGGGAAAGGCAGAACAGGCAAGGAATTTTCCGTATTTTCCGAATTTAATGACCATCGGAGCACCGCACTTATCGCATATGATATCGGTTTTTTGCTCATATTTCTTCTTTTCTTTGGAAATATCTATCTTATCCAGATGGCTGATGAAATTTTCGTAATATTTCGCGAGAATTTCAATCCAATTCAACTCTCCATTTTCGATGTTATCGAGCTTATTCTCCATATCAGCAGTAAATTTCACGTTAAAGAAATCTTCGAATTTATCAATGAGGAATTTTTCTACAGTTTCTCCAAGCTCAGTGGGAAAAAATTTCTTTTTCTGAAGTGTGACATATTTTCTCTGCATGATTGTGGAAATAATGGGAGCATATGTACTTGGACGTCCAATGCCTTCCTGCTCGAGCTTTCTTACCAGTGAAGCTTCTGTGTAGCGAGCAGGTGGTTGAGTAAAATGTTGTTCTTTGTTAAGTTTCAGCAACTCGACTATATCATTTTGGGTAAGCTCCGGAAAGATTTCCTTGAGATTTTTTATAGGTACATAAGGATAGACTTTTAAGAATCCATCAAAAAGGATCTTGCCTGCCTGCGATTCGAACAATCCCTTTTCCGCTTCTATCTGTGCGGTGATATTCTCAAGACGTGTATTGGAAAACTGTGTGGCAACAAATCTTTTCCATATGAGATTGTAGAGCTTGTACTGGTCTTTTGACAGGTATTCTTTGATTGAATCCGGTGTTGTGAAAGAATTTGTGGGACGTACCGCTTCGTGAGCATCCTGTGCTTTACTTTTATTCTTGTATTTACGAATATAGGAATTCAAAGACTCTTCACGAAAGGAGTCCTTAATATATTTTCTCACCTGGAAATTTGCCTTATCTGATATACGAACAGAGTCAGTTCTCATATAGGAAATAAGTCCGGTATTTCGTCCGTGTATTGTCACACCTTCGTAAAGCTGCTGCGCGATCTGCATAGTTTTCTTGATCGAGAATCCAAGCAACTTTGATGCTTCCTGCTGCAGAGTGCTTGTGATAAAGGGTGGGAAGGGAGTTATTGATTTCTGCTCTTTCTTCACATCCTTTACAATGTAATCTGCGTTTTTGAGGTTTTCAAATATTACTTCGGCTTCTTCTTGTGTATTCAGCTTGATCACTTTATTTGCATATTTTTTCAGTTGAGCTTTGAACTCGAGATCCTTTTTCAGATCTGCTTCGATGGACCAGTATTCCTGAGGTACGAAATCTCTGATCTCATATTCCCGCTCGCAAATCAGGCGCAACGCAACAGTCTGAACCCGCCCTGCAGAAAGATTTTTCGTAATGATCTTCCACAGTATGGGACTTACTTTGTAACCGACTATCCTGTCGAGAATCCGGCGTGCCTGCTGCGCATCAACTTTATTGTCATCAACATGAGTTGGTTTCTCAATTGCTTCAATAATTGCATCTCGTGTAATTTCGTTGAAAACTATCCTATAGATATCTTCTTCAGGAATGATATTTTTCAATATCTCTTTAAGATGCCATGCAATTGCTTCACCTTCCCTGTCATTATCTGATGCGAGATAGATATTGTCGCTTTCTTTTGCAGCTTTTTTGATATTATTCACAATCTTTGATTTTTTCGGGTCCAACACATAGGTCGGCTTGAAATCATCTTTAAGATTTATTCCGAATTCCTTTTGAGGAAGGTCGCGAATATGCCCCATTGAGGCAAGAATGTGAAAGTCTTTACCAAGGTACTGGCTTATTGTTTTTGATTTCGTTGGAGATTCAACAATGAGTAAATTTTTTGCCATAACTACTTTCCGATCTATCCTTTCTGTCCGCAGCAATGCTTATATTTTTTTCCGCTTCCGCATGGACAGGGATCATTTCTTCCCACTTTTTCTGCATCTCTTCTCATAGGTTGAAGCTTTCGCTCCTCCGGTTGCTGTTGAGTTTGACGCTGTTCTTGCGGCATGTGCTGCATTTGTTCTCTCTGCTCTTCCGTACGGGAAGCAGCGTGGTCAAACGCATTTCTTTCTTTATGAGAAAGCTGCATATCCTTTACCCTGTCCTGCACCTGATAATATAATGCGGGATAGAGTGTGAAAACATTCTTTATTACTTTTTCTTTTATTAAATCAATCAAGTTAAGAAAAAGTTGATAACTTTCTTTTTTATATTCTATGAGTGGGTCCTTTTGTCCATAAGCCCGTAATCCGATACCTTCTTTCAAACGATCCATCTCGTACAAATGATCCTTCCATTGCTCGTCTACGACTTTTAAAAGAGCATAGCGTTCAAGTTTTCTCTGTTCATCTTCAAAATGTTTTTCTTTATCGGCATACGCTTTTGTCAGCTGCTCATAAAGAATATCCACAAGGTCTTCCTGATTCCTGATCGAGCCGAGTTCCAGAGAAATATTAAGTTTGACTCCCAGCTCATTTTCAAACCAGCTTATGATATCTTCGAGGGGCCAATTCTCTTCATATTCAGTTGAACCAATAAATGAGGAAACTCTGCTATTTATCGTATCGTCAAGCATTTCCAGAATCTCATCGCGAAGATCAAGTCCTCTCAGAACTTTTCTCCTATACGAGTATATAACTTCTCTCTGCTGGTTCATCACGTCATCATATTTGATGAGCTGCTTACGTATTTCGAAGTTGTGACCCTCCACTTTTTTCTGGGCATTTTCTACAGCTTTAGTCATCCAGGGATGCTTTATCGCATCGCCTTCTTCTAGTCCCATTCTGGACATGAGACCGGCAATTCTATCCGATCCGAATATCCTCATCAGGTCATCTTCAAGAGAGAGAAAGAATTTTGATGAACCCGGGTCACCCTGCCGCCCGCTTCGTCCGCGAAGCTGCCTGTCGATTCGCCTGCTTTCATGCCGCTCAGTTCCAATGATATGCAAACCGCACGGCATTTCTTCCTTGCAGTTATAGTCTGGGGTGGGCTTATTATTGCCGGCATTTTTGCAATCCCCTACACAATCTATAATACAAGTATCGCACCGTACAATTTCTTCACCAAGTTTGATATCAGTTCCCCTACCAGCCATATTCGTCGCAATGGTAATAGCCCCCGGCATGCCGGCATATGCAACAATCTCAGCTTCTTTCTCGTGATATTTTGCATTCAATACTTCGTGAGGGACATTCTTTCTTTTCAATAACCTGCTGATTATCTCTGAAACCTCGACAGATATCGTACCTACGAGCACCGGTCTGCGCTGTTTGTACATCTCTTCGATTTCATCGGTGAGCGCTTCGTATTTTTCTTTCTTCGTTCTGTAGATCAGATCATCATAATCGAGTCTTCGTATCGGTTCGTTAGTCGGGATCTCGATCACAGGCAGTTTATAAATTTCTTCAAACTCGACCTGCTCCGTAATGGCAGTACCTGTCATACCTGCGAGCTTTGTGTACATACGGAAATAGTTCTGAAGTGTAATGGTGGCAAGTGTTTGCGTGGCTTCCTGTATCTGGACATTTTCCTTTGCTTCCAGCGCCTGATGAAGTCCTTCACTAAAGCGCCTGCCGGGCATGATACGTCCTGTGAACTGATCCACGATTATAACCCGGTTATCAGAAACAATATATTCTACATCTTTTTCAAATATTGAAAATGCAAGAAGCATTTGCTTGATGTTATGAAGCTTTTCATTTTTTTCCAGAAAATCTTCCTGCAATTTTTGCTTTTTTACCTGCTTGGCAGCTTTGTCCAGCGATTCGTCATTATTAATTTTTTCAATCTCTTCATCGAGATCCGGCATGACAAAAAGTGAGCTGTCAAATTTAGAGAGTTCATCCTGCCCCATCTCGTTGAGATCTGCACTTCGCTGTCCTTCATCGATCGCATAATAAAGCTGTTCATCAATCTTATGTAACTGTTTTTCGCGCAGATACTGTCCTTCAACATCATTCATGACCTTTTGATATGTGCCGTCTTTCAGTAGCTTCATGAAGCGTTTTGATTTCGGTGCAGCGCGCTTTACAGTAAGCATTTTCTTCCCGAACTCAAACTCATTCTCCTGTGCAGTGCCCTTCTCTATCATAGTGTTGATTTCAGATAAAAGCTCGTTCACCAGCCGCTGCTGCTTGGTCACTAATTTACGTATCTGCGGATTGAGTTCCCTGTAATAGTTTTTCGAGTGTTCAACTGTTCCCGAAATAATAAGCGGCGTTCTTGCCTCGTCGATAAGCACACTGTCTGCCTCGTCAACGATACAATAATGATGCTCGCGCTGCACAAGTCTGTCGGGACTGATAGCCATATTATCTCTCAGATAATCAAAACCGAACTCGTTATTTGTGCCATAGGTGATATCCGCAGCGTATTGCTCTCTTCGTACAGGTGGTTCTTGTTCACCAAATATACAACCGACGGTCAATCCGTGATATTTGTAGATCTGTCCCATCCATTCGGCATCACGTTGCGCAAGATAGTCGTTCACTGTGATAAGATGGGAACCTTTGCCCACAAGAGCGTTCAAATACAACGGCATGGTTGCGACAAGAGTTTTTCCTTCACCGGTTTTCATTTCTGTAACCATCCCCTTATGCAGGGCGATCGCACCAATGAGCTGGACATCGTAAGGTATCATGTTCCATTGCGTTTCACGTCCACGAACAGACCAGGATGTCCCAACAAGACGCCGGCAGGTTTCCTTTATCACTGCATATGCTTCGGGCAGGATATCTTCAAGTACTTTTGCTGTTTCCTCATCGAGGTCTTTCTTTGCATCATCGATCTGGAAGCCGATGCGGTCTTTCTCATCATCATCAGAGGTTTCATCATAACGCAACTCAAGCTCATCAAGAAGCTTTTGCTTGGCATCAATTCGTTCCTGAATTCTCTCTTTGAACTCAATAGTTTTATGCTTAAGCTCCTCTTCTGAAAGAGATGACAGCTCTGCATAAATGCGATTGATCTCATCAACAACGGGCTGGATTTTTTTCACTTCCCGCTCGAACTGAGTTCCGAATAATTTAGTTAAAACTTTTTTTATCATAATCTCTTTATCTTGCTAATAATTGAAAACCCAGTAATTTTCAACTGGGTTTTACGTCAACATTTATAGCAATTAATTTATTATTATTTAACGTAAATTGACAAAAATCTCAATGAGTTTTTTTATATACAAAAAATTTGTGGCTTAAATGAGGTTATTTTCGATGGATAATAATTTGGGCTTAAATTATGAATAAGTATTTATTTGTTTATTTTTATTTTTTAAGTTGTAGTACATGCAATTACATAATTAATCCTATCACATATTTGGATATTTATATAAATAATAAATATATCTTTATAATTTGCAAAAACAAATTTGTATAGTTTGGTCCTCAAGTTGTTTTTCAAAACATTTTGAGAATTAAATCCTCTAATAAGGAAACAAAATTAAAAGGAGAAATTAAATAATGAAAAAAAATAACATACTATACATTATTATTATTATTTCATTTACTATTATACTCAGTTGTTCTTCAGAAAATATCAACTATAAGGATGATGAAAATTCAGGTGAAGTTTCTAATATTAAAGTAGTAAATCCCTGCGATTCTGTAGGTATAATACACAACCAAGGTTTAATTTATATCTATAATGGCTTAAAAGTTATGAAGTTTGAAGATGATAGTATCCTTGATTCTATTTATATACTCTACATACAATTTATTGATGAGGAAGATCTTTCAATTAGCTCTGAGGAAGCATATTATTTATATATTATGGGTCTTCAAAATGTTGAAATTGGTCAAGATACTTCAATATGCTTGCTAGATTCTGTGATTGCAAATAGCGAATTCTCTAGCGAACAAAAAGAGTACCTTTATCGTATTTCTAATCTTGAAAAAGAAAAATTGCCTTTAGCCACTTTAACGGATTCCGTTTCAATAATAATTTCTGAAGCTATGTCTGACTTGTCAGAGAGTGATCAAATTGTTGTATTATCTACTTCATCAATATTGATACATTCAACTGAGTATTGGGATCAACACTATGAAGATTGGGAAATCCTACTAGATGAGCTATCTGGGAGTAAAGATACTGCAACTGTAGTCATGGAAGATATAATTGGAGGAATATTTGGTTTTTTTATGGGTAACCCAGTTGCTGGAGCAATCGCTCACTCAGCCATTGAAATCTTTATTGAAATCTGTTCCGATTAATATGTAGTCTAAGTTGAATTATTGGAATATAAAATTCAATAATTATTTATATTTGTTTAAATAATCTTTGAAATATAGTGTATCACCAAATTGTTCATTACAAAATAGAGGAGGCTGTATTAATGATTTTTTCAAAACAATACAGCCTCTTTTCTATGAATGTAAACACCAAAGTTAAAAACTTATGTTATTTTGTTTATGAAAAAATAAATAATTTTGTGAGTAATGTTCATGTCATTTATAAATATACTTTTAATAATTAATAAACAATGAAAACGGTTAAAGTAATTTTAAACCATCTAAGAATTCTTAAGAATTGGATTTTTATTAAAGGCAATTTTGTTATAGTTATAATTTTGGGAATTATCATGTCATTATTTATTTTCTCAATAAGACATACGATAATTCAATATCCGAATAATAGGATCGTTCAATTAATAATAACTGTAATCATTCTTTTTCTGTCTTTCTCCATTACGAATGTTTACCTAATCATCTCTAAAAAAGAAAATAATCTTTTATTATCATTGATGTCAAGATCAAAACTTAGAAATATAAAACAATTCCAAGCTTTGTTAACGAATCTTTTCATATTTATAATTCTATCAATTTTCTGCATAATACCAACCTCGAAGCATCAGTTGTTAGTGTTATTTGTTGTGATCATAATTCTAATACTACTGGCACTGTTTCAGGGAATGATTAGTTTATATAATCCAACTATTACATCACAGATTAATAAAAATAATAAATTTAATCATTCATATAATTTTATTGTAAGTTTGACCATTCAAAGTTTGATTATCCGAGATATTTTGTTCATTTGGAGAAAAAATAGACCGAAACTTTTTTTATATATTTTCATGTTGTTATTGATTAATTTACTTATCCTTTCTGTTTCGAATAGAAATGATTTAATAAATCTATATAGAGTTGGATTTTTCATACAGTCTTCCGTAATCTTACGTTATATTTTTTCATTTCCATCAGAAAACGATTTAAATTTCTTAAGATTATATCCCACTTATAGTTTTAAAACACTAATATCTGAATTTATTTTTTGGATTGGTTTCACTTTAATTTATTTTGGATTTTTATCAGCGTTGTATTTTTTCTTTTTGCATAATATTTCACCTCACTTTCTCCTCATATTTTTCCTAATACACTTATTTTTAATTTGTTATATTATTTTAATTCGCTTAGCTTACCTCGAGAGTAAAGCACTGAGGATAATCTCATTTCTACTTATAGTATTACCACTCACCATTCCTTTTGTAGTTTACAACTGTATAAGGAGATTAAAATGTTAAAATTGATAAATATTAATAAACAATATGGTTCTCAAGAAGTTCTAAAAAATTTACATTTGAAAATTCAAAAAGGTGAACTTCTTGGGCTGATTGGCCCTAATGGAGCGGGAAAGACCACCTTGTTTAACTGTATTCTTTCAAACTTGGATTATCAAGGAAAAATCCTAATTAATGAGATGTTGAACAGTGACTATCTTAAAATAAACAGAAATCGGATTGTTTATCTCCCTGAAGAGCTGTTTATATATAATTTTCTAACTGGAATGGAATTTGTTAATTTTATTTTAAATATGCATAATATATCTTTCAGAAAGGTAGAAAATAAGATATTATTGTTGTTTGAGTTATTTGATTTAATAGACTATAAAAATCGATTGATCAAATATTATTCATTCGGCATGAAGAGAAAGGTTAGTTTGATTGCAGCATTGGTTCAACGCCCAGAAGTAATGTTATTGGATGAACCCGTATTCGGTGTGGATGCACGAAGTATCATTGTTTTTAAAAGATTATTAAAACAACTTTCTCAGAAAGGTGTCACAATCATTATGTCAACTCACGTAATTGATGTTATTAAAAACCTATGTGATTCTGTTGCAATTCTATATGATAAACATATTGTAGTATATGAGAAATTACATAAAATTGGAATTAATGAAATAGAAAGGAAATACTTGGAATTAGTAGGATCTAATATCGATTCATTAATTAACGAGTTTGAATCAATATAGAATTAATTACCTTTTAGTAGTAGGTGATACTTCTTTTATTAATACTTTCCTTACTATTTCTTGTTAATATCTTCAATCTGTTCTTTAAATTGTTGGAACGATTTATTATCAGGAAACTGCTTCACCAATTCATCCATGTACGCGAGTGCTCTTTCAGTATAATCCGGATCACCTCTCACAATATTCACATAACGGTTGAGGAAATAGTGCTGATCAGTATTTTTCATTATAAAGTTCTCAAGAGCACTGAGTGCGCCCGTAATATCTTCATTCTTCACAAGGAATTCTACTTGCAGATAGACAAGCTGAGGATCTTCGGGACTCTTTTCTACTAAGGGCTCGAGCACAATGAGAGCACTATCATATAAGCCCATCTCATAATACAAATTCGCTAGGCTCGGTAAATATCTATCTTTTTCTTTTATGAAATTCATTGCTTTTTTGAGATACTTTACTGCATTATCATAATCTTCATTCTGATAGAAGGTTGTGGACATACGCATGAAATCCGCACCGTAATTATTTATAAGGCGCTTCATGTTTTCGTCTTTATACAAATCTTCATTGTAAATGGAATTGTAATCAAACACATTTTCGATATTATGATTGAGTCGTGGAGCGTTTATCTGATATTTTGCTTTTGTCGAAACGATCCTGTCTGCCATGCCTTCGCTTTGAAGGTATTCATCAAAATCCACACGGTCAGCGACTGTAACTGCGAAGTAAATCGGGCGTTTGCCGTAGTTATCTTTTATGATCTGCAGAACCATCTGGTCTTTGACATAGAGCTGTTTATCCTTTGGGAAAGTGATCTTGAGATCGCCGACCTTGAAATTCGCTTCGTTCGCAAGCTGGATTGGATGAAGTGCATCTATTTGTTTATCCGAGAGATTTATTTCTATGCCTTCAAAATCGCGGAGTTGTTTTATGTACCACGGGGTGTTGAGAAGACTCAAATTTGCAACCGAAACATCCTTGCGAATTCCACCAAGACTCTTTTTAGCCATATACGCTTCATTCAGTTTTATCTGAGTTCTTTTCGGTATTTCTTCCTTTTTTGAGATTGAAAATCCTTTTATCTCTCCGAAGAGAAGCGTATCATCTTCGAGATAATACTCTTCTGCATTAGGATCGTACACCGCCTGGGAGTACCAGAGCGGGAAAGTATCGTTATCTCCATTTGTGAAAATTATGGCATTCTTATCAAGTCCATTTAAGAAATTGGTGCCATACTCGAGCGAAAGAAGTTCCTGGCTTCTATCCGTCTTATGATAATGGGAAGCCATATTTATAATGGGAAGTGTTGCGATAAGGCACAATACAACGATCGCAAGTAACTTCGATTTTTTTCTTAAGAATCGGACTATTCCCATTGCTCCAATGCCCATCCAGAAAGCCCACAGCATGTATGCAGTGATGAAAAAGTATGGTCTGTCACGCACTTCTGCAGATGAGAGATTCATGACGAGTATCATTGCGATGCTTGCCATGAAAAATAATGATGCAAGATAAATGAATGAGCGTTTGCTCTTTTTGAACTGATAATAAAAACCGGTCAACCCGAGAGCAACGACAATAAATTGGAAAATAGTATGTATGAATTGTTTTGAGACATTGAGAAAATTGCTGATAACACCGGCATCAAAAAACTGCCAGCTGAAATATCTTAGGAAATGATAATCGAGCTGCATAAATACGGGAGCACGCCGCACAAAGAAACTGGTGGGCCCATACTGCTTTCTGAAAACATAATCCATAAAACGCGGAAGCGTAGATGGATCCCCCTCATTAATAAAGGGATTTGCTGCTGCACGGATCGGGAGAATGAGGTGCGTACTCAATCCAAGTATGACCATCAAGAGTGCAAAGAGCCATACTTGCGGCTGAACAAATTCTCTCAGGTAATATAACATTACACCAATAACCAAAAGGGCAAAGATATATTTGCCCAGACTTCCATGCCCGAAGCCCGTTCCTATAAGATAGAAAATATAGTAAAGAGCAAGTCCTAACACCACGAATATTGCAAGTTTCTTATAGAATTGTTTATCAAATTTGAGGAATGGGAGAACCACTATGATTAACACCGCCGGAGCGATCTGTAGCGTGGTTTGATGCACACCGAAGCCGAGAAAGAAAAGATATACAATAAGCAGTAAAATATTCTGATGATCGAAGTTCTTTTGCTTCTCAGCCCAGATAAGTGTGAGCCAGATAATAAGTGCAATGAAAAATGACAGTCCCCCATAGACTTCCGCCTCGATCGCATTGATCCAGAATTCCTGGGAAAAGGCAATAAAAAGCGCACCGATCACACCCGCAATATAAACGTAGCCCTGCTTTGTTTCCCAGATCGCAACAAGCTTCACAATAGAGAGATAGACAAAGAGAACTGCAAAACAGCTAAAGAAAATTGAAAGCATACTTACTGCCTGCGCATGGGAAAGTCCTATCGGGAGGAGAGTAAAGAATTTCCCAAGTAAGATATAAAAAGGATTCCCTGGGGGATGTGGCACTCCAAGAATTGAGCTGCAGGAAATATACTCACCGCAATCCCAAAACGAGAGTGATACTGGTTTTGTGATATAATAGATAATAAAAACAGACAGGAAAACAACAAGTCCGATTATGGCATTTGTTCTTCTGTCGATCGCGCACTTATTTTCAAAATTCATAGTGTTATTTTTTTTTAATATTGTTGCCTCTGATAGCATCGAGAGGACATTCTTTCAGACACAGTCCGCACTCAATGCAATCATCGGTGATTATGTATTGGGTATCGTCTTCGATAATAGCTTTTTCAGGGCATACTTCCATGCAGGATCCGCATTTAATACAATCTGAGGTTATAATAAAGCTCATAATACGTTAAATCTCCATGATTTCTTTTTCTTTATGTTCGACAGTTTCATCGATCTTTTTTGTAAATTCATCAGTGATCTCCTGAATTTCATCCAAACCATCCTTGGAATTATCTTCAGAAATAACACTATCTTTTTCTAATTTTTTGATATCATCATTAGCAGTTCTGCGGATATTTCGGACCGAGATCTTTGCTTCTTCACCATGCTTCTTCACCAATTTACCGAGATCTT
>CAYUTH010000040.1:0-3167 GCA_964447485.1 uncultured Candidatus Cloacimonadota bacterium
TCTCAAAGTTCACAAAGCATAATAGATTGTTTTCTTCAACAAACGAAAAAATTAGGGATTGAGATTGAAGTTGGGAGAGGAATAAAAGCCATAAATCCGATCGGTGACAAGCTGGAACTGGTCTTTGATGAAGGAAATGTTCCATCGATGATTTTTGACAAGGTAATTGTTGCAACAGGTGGCTCTCCGAAAAGAAAGGGATTGGAATGGCTTGAAAAATTACATCACAAGATCGAAGATCCTGTTCCTTCATTATTCACATGCAATATGCCCGATGATTCGGTTACCGGATTGATGGGAGTCTCGGCAGAAAAAACCTTGGTAAGCATACAGGGAACAAAACTTAGATCCGAAGGTCCCCTACTCATTACTCATTGGGGAATGAGCGGACCGGCGATCTTGAAATTATCGGCTTTTGGAGCGAGATTATTGAGTGAAAAAGGATATGAATTTAAGATTCAGGTGAACTGGGTAAATGTGCAGAATAACAACTTAGTTATGGATATGTTAAGAAGCATTGTAAATGAGCATACAAATAAACTATTATCAAATGTGCGACCCTATTTTTTGCCTGAAAGATTATGGCTTTATTTGCTTGAAAAAAGCAATCTTTCCGCAAAGAAAAAGTGGGGAGAATTCGGAAAGAAGGGAATGAATAAATTGGTGAATGTGTTGACCAATGATGTGTATTCTGTGAAAGGGAAAACATCCTTTAAAGATGAGTTTGTGACTTGTGGCGGCGTGAGCCTGGAAAGTATCGATCTTACTACTATGCAGAGCAAAGTGTGCAAAAATCTCTATTTTGCCGGAGAAGTTATGGATATCGATGGAATTACCGGAGGGTATAATTTTCAGGCAGCATGGACAACCGCTTTTATTGCAGGCAAATTGAATTAACCTAATTTGGTAAACAGAAACCAGAAAAGAATAAAACCACCGGTCTTCGTTTCTCTTCGCCCTGCCAAGCAGAGACCACAGAGATTATGGATGAAATTGTTCTGCCAAAAAACATCAATTTGTTGATAAGATACTAATATTTCAGAACCGTCTTTTTGTTATTGTTCTTCGGTGTATTGAATTTCTTGGGCCTCGTTCCTAAACCCCCAATACTCACTCGTTCCTAAAGCCCTCTTTGGGAACGTAATGGAATCACAACAGCGTTCCTAAGCAGGGGCTTAGGAACGAGAAGCTCTTAATATTTTATGGAAATAGAAATCTTATATAGGTTAGACGACTCAGCTTGCAAAGATGAACTGGGCACGACACAATCCTTTGTTGATTTCTTGAGGAGTGCTCCTCCTTCAACATTGGATATTTCTTGTTGAATATTAGATATTCAATCTTCCCGAGTCGTTCCTCTCATGACCGACTCGTGAATGGATCGTTAGTATTGCGAATACCCTATCGTCAGCGTTTGATTGATCTTCTGATCTTTCAACTTTCGTTCGGTGCCATCAAAAAGAATAAAACCACAGAGATTATGGATGAAATTTTTCTGCCAAAACAACATCTAATTGGTTGATAAGATACTAATATTTCAGAACCGTCTTTTTGTTATTGTTCTTCGGTGTATTGAATTTCTTGGGCCTCGTTCCTAAACCCCTGTTTGGGAACGATCTTAATTTATATCGAGAGAGTGAGATTATTTGGAATAACGAATCGTGAGTGTTTGATTTATTTTTTGATTTTGATATTTTTGCATCGCGCCATCAAGAAAATATACATTTATCGAGACATCATCACCTGCGGGAAATCCAAAATATTGCACCATGCTGTGCTGGTTCGTGGTGCCCTTGCCTCCCTCGATTTCGCGGATTTGCCTCATTTCATTTTGGATAACTTCGATCCGTGTGCCGATAATCGGTGTTTGCCCGTTACGATCAACAATCTTTATTTTAATCCAATGCTTTGGAGTAGTATCGTTTCTGAAAAGATGAACTCCCTCACTGCTGCATACAAGCAGGTCGAGGTCTCCATCATTATCATAATCCGAGAAAGCAGCCCCCCATGAATTGAAAGTGCGAACTCCTGCAAGATAGGTAATATCAGTGAACGTTCGGTCTCCATTGTTCAGATACAGATAACTTCTTCTGTTCGGATATATTGAGGTAATGAACAGGTCGAGATAACCATCACCGTTGACATCTCCCCAGGATGGATCGCTGTGGCACTCATCATAGGTGATACCGGCACTTTCTCTTATATCATAGAATTGATTTTTCTTTATATCATTCACAAAAAGCTGGGTCATATCGGAAAATTTAATATAGCGGGGATGAGCAAGATTTGCACAGATCAAGTCCATATCTCCATCATTATCAAAATCACCCCACTCGCTTCCTATCGTGTGTCCATACCAGCCATCGACATAGTTGCCTTCTACACCAACTTCTTCAGCCACATTCTGAAATTTTTTACCTTTTGAGTTTCTCCACAGGAAATTTTTATCCAAACGATAATTTGAAACAAAAATGTCGAGAAGTCCGTCATTATTATAGTCGCCCCAGTTCACACCTCTCCCGGCTTGATCCTCATTAAAAGGAGGGACTATCTGTTCCTCCAGAGTTACATCTTTAAATAATCCATTTGTAAGATTTTTGAATAAAAAGTCCGGCTCTTTATCATATACTCCACCATGCTCATAGTTCGCAATATAGAGATCAGGATAAAGGTCGCCGTTTATGTCGCCCCACCCAGCTCCCTCCGTTTGAAGCGTGTCCGAGATTGGAGAAGAGGAGGTGATATCTGTAAAAGTGCCATCTCCGTTATTTCTCCAAAGTTTATCATCCTGTGATTGTGCAGATGATGATGCAAAGAAATCAAGAAATCCATCCCGATCTATGTCAGCCCAAATGCCGCCGTTTGTTATACCATGAGAAATACCTGCTGCATCGCTTACATCGGAAAATGTGCCGTCTGTATTATTTCTAAGAAGCACATTCCCATTGAAAAGGATATCGTCAAATCCGTCATTGTTATAGTCACCCCAGGCAATGCGACTCTTTTTATAACCGGTTAAACCCGATGCTTCAGTAACATCGGAATACAGTGGGGCTCTATACTTAGCCCACACATTCACAAACTGCCGGAAAGCTTTACCCCCATCGGAAAGCTCATCATATAATTCATGCAGGCGCTTTACATAAGGAGCATATGCGGATGCGGCA
>CAYUTH010000040.1:3177-14264 GCA_964447485.1 uncultured Candidatus Cloacimonadota bacterium
CTTTTGGGGTCCAAGAATTTCTTTCGTCACCTGTTATTACTGCTTGCAGCAAGTGACTAAAAGCTGCTGCATCCTGCTCGATCTTCATCTCTATCTTTCCCATAAGATAATAATGCTGCGCCAATAGTTGATTATCAGAAATGTTATTTAAAACATTGAAAGCTTCATTATATTTCTCCTGCTCAAAATGAAGTTCTGCAAGAGTGAAACGATATGTCGCCAACTGCTCTTCCCTCGATTTGTCGCCAAAGAAATAAAAACTCTTATCCCATACTTCATCATCCAGTGAATCTATCATCACACTCATTTTCTCTTCGTACTCAGGGAGTTTCCGTTTTTTATCCAAATAATAGCCTGCTACTGTATTTATCATTCTTGGATCGTGAGGATATTTTTGTTCGGCAGCAATCAAAGCAGAATCAAGTTTCATTACATTGCGCAGATTGTCATAAGAGTAAAATAAATACCTCCATGCGAGAGGTGTCCATTTATTATCAGGGTATATTTTTAAGAATTCTTCCAAACCTTGTGCACGAACTGAATCATCTCTCATTACAGCATAGTTGAAAACCTCTTCCTGCGCGTTCTCTGTAGACACTATGCAGTTGGGATATTTTTGGATCAGCGTGTCGAGTTTTAAAGATGCGGTAGAATCCTCAAGAGTTGCCAAGAATAGGTATTCAACCTGCATTGACAGACTATCTTGCATGAAGTTTTCATACAAAAATGCCAGATAGTTTTCTTGATCTTTAGCGATTTCATCAGGTGATATATCCGCGACATTGTACAAGAAGAACAGCTTGTTATACCCGCTCATGCTGGATGGATTATTATGAATAAATTTTTCCAATGTTTTCTTTGCATCCCTATATTGGTGCGTACGAATCAACTCGTTAATATAATTGAGTTCAGTATGTTTATCCTGTGGAACTTTAGTTTTATGCAAGAAAATGCTCGAGCACCCAAGCAATAAGAGTATTAAAGCAACCAGAATAACATTTTTCATGAGTTTTAAAATTCTGCGTCGAGTGAGAAATAAAATGAAGGTGACGACTCAAATCCTTTAGTGCTTTTCCAAGCCCAGTCAAACTTTAGTATGAAATAACCCAGATTCATTCTTGTTCCAATCCCATATCCCACTCTAATTGGATTATCATGCATGTTTTTAAATTCATCAAAAGTATCCCAAACCTTACCGACATCTGCAAAAATCGCACCCCTGATGCTTCTGATCCAGATTGGCAAAGGAAAACCGATCTTAAGCTCCTCAATAAAAGGATATCTGAACTCAACGCTGCCGACTGCAATATTGTTTCCGAGAAATTCTTTATTAAGATACCCACGAAGATTGTAGTACCCACCCATTATGAAATCCTGTTTATCAAGACCTGTGCTCATGCCAAAATTCAACATGCCTGCAAGCTGATATTTCCGACTCAGAGCGATATATTTTCTAAAATCACCATAAATGTTCAAATAGTCATTATGAGAACCAAAACTCTTTTGAACTCCTGCTTGTAATCTCGAACCCTTTATGGGACCGGTAATACCCCACAATGCGGTATCATGAGTGTAAAACAGTGAAGGAGCATAGACCCATGCATCCCTTGTATATTGATCGAGAATATGCCACTCGCCTCCACTCCAATAATACCATTCAAGTTTGTTATAAAATAAGCTGTTATAAAGATCAACACGATTGAATTTATCGAGAGGATAGCTGATGAGCGTATTCACACCGGTACTTCTATCCTTCTTTAGTCCGTCATAGATATAACCGTGCTCGTCGATCCAGTATTTGAAGTAGTAATAGTCATCGACAAGATTGAAAATACCTGCGCCATAATCAATACGTTTTTTGATATAGTAATAATTCAACACTATATCACTTTCTGATAATGACTTATTCGCATCTGCCAAAATATCTATATGATGATTGCCAAGAATATCACTTAAGGCGACATATATCTGAGCTGAAACTCCATACCCCGTCGTATACGCAAGCCCTCCAAAAAGGAAATCAGGGGTAAATTTGAGTTTGTATTTATCAACTTCCGGCTCTTTATCTTCTCTGAAATCCGGTTTCGCTTCGAGTGAATCTTTCATAAAGAATAAATCACTTTCAAAACGGGAATGCTTTGAAGTCAGCTTTTCTCTCAGGCGATAGAATCTTTTAAATTCGTTTAAATGGAAGACTTCATTAAAGGGATTGTCGTTAATGGTTTGAGGTTCCTGATGAGCAATATAGTTGAGACTGTCGAGAGGATTACTGAAAAGATACAGATCCCAGCCCATTTTATAAAAACTGGAAAAGACCATTTCGGTGTTGTCTTCACTCACACATGGCGAGAATGTGCCGCTGAAAATATTTGTGAGTTGTGCGATTGCCTTGTCTTCAAAATCATATGCAAAAATATTCGAAACACTGTCTCTGTAAGCACTATAAATGATATTCTGTTGATCCTTCGACCAGGTGGGATACTGGTGATCGTAAGGCGAATAAGTGATGGCAACAATTGTATTCGTGGTTAAGTCATAGGTGAAAATATTATAGTACAGATTTGAAAAAATAAGATGTTCATCTTCCTGGAAAAAGGGTTCTTTTATAAATCTCTGAGAAGAAAATGCGATCTGATTGCCGTCAGGTGACCAACGGGTGTAGCGGTCATCAAAATAATCATCAGTTATTCTGGATGTGGTTTTTGTTTCTATGTTATAAATATACAGATCACTTTGTGCATCTTTTAATCCTACAAGGACAATTCTCTTGCCATCAGGGGAAACATCTATCTCAAATATACTATTAAAATCCAGAGTGATCCGTTCAATCTCTTTTCCATCTTTCACCTGTGAGATAACAATATCATCACCTTTTGAGGTTTTGGCGACAAATGCAAAACGTTCGCCATCCGGAAAATAGGATAATGAAGATTTCAGATAATGGAATCCTTCATACTTCTCAGTATAACCGCTTGTCACGATCTTCTTTGGTTTATAGAGTCCAAGAGTAGAACGCTTGTAAATGCCAAGGGTATAACTCTTATCCGAATAATAGAGAATTTGCGTTCCATCCGGAGAGAAAACAGGATCCCAATTTGCATTTGATTCCTCGGGATTATGCTCTGTAAGCTGTTGATATTTACTGTCCGGAAGCACATTATTATCTATAATACTGCTGTATTTTTTTTGCAGATAGTAACGCCACTGGTCTTCAAGACTCTTCATGCTAAAGCCGAAAGTCCGCTTGGCAGCTTCGTTAACGCTTTTATATATCCTAAAATTATAAAGGAGCTCAATAATGCTATTTGATCCGAAAACATCTTCAAGGAATAACAAGAAAGATTCCCCTTCACGATATGAATAATAACCCGAAACATATTCAAGAGGAACGAGCTTATCATTTATAATAAGGTCACGCATATACATCTCATTGCTTGCAGAACCATGCTCTGACGACCACTCCGGTAATCCCTCTGAGAACCAGAATGGAAGTGAATAAAAGAGTCCACTTGCAAAATTAGAAAAACTACCTCCCTGCATAGTAAAATACATGAACACATGGCAGAGCTCGTGTACGACTGTAGTTTCAAATTGTTTGTAATCTCCATCAAAAGGAACGACAACACGGTTTTTTATAAATTCAGTAAAACCACCGACTCCCTCATCGATGATCTGGTATAATATATTTGTTTCCTCAAATTTATTATGAGAATTGTAGATGAGCACAGGTATTTTATGAGGGATTGACTGCTCGAACAATTCCTGGAACCTGTAATAGGCATTCTCAACGATCACTGTGGTGATCTGCCCCACAATATCAAGACCTGTTTCATAATAGATATCAAAGTGAGTGGTTTTCATCACAGACCATTGCATATTGGGAAGATTTGTCTTATTCTTACCAAAATACGTTGCGTGCAAAGAACTCACAATTATCATTATGAAGACCAGTAAAAAAATAACTTTTTTCATAGTAAATCCTTATTTAAAAAAGGCGGAAATAATGCTTTGGATTTTCTCTGATATCTGTTACAAGAGAATCAAAATGAACGATCGTCGCATTGATCCTTTGATACAAAGAATCATTTGCGGTAAATCGTCCTAAATTTGTATCCTCATTTTCAAGAGTGTTAAGAAGCATCCGCATCTGAGCCAGCATGCTGTCAATTTCAGGAATTTTATTATCAGCAAAGGATATTATCCTGCCGACTTTTTCATCATTCTGGCTGATAAGAGTATCAAGATTAGTCAATATATTATTGATATGTTCGAATTCGATAGTAATATCTTTATTCTTCTCAAAAATGTGATTCATATTTAACAGCAGGGCATTCAAATTTTGGATTACATCTTTGATGGTCCTCATTTGGTCTTTGTCGTCAATGAGTTCCTCGAGAGTGCCGGAAAGAGCATTGATATTTTTGATGGTAACGCCAATCTGTGCTATTGTTTCATTGAATCCGACATTATAATAACCTTGAATGATATGTGAAATATCCAGTGTTTCGGAAGAGTTGCCCGGTTCGATCGAGATTTCTCTTTCCCCCATCATGCCTCGCTCCGAGATCACAATACGCGCATCTTTTTTCAGGATTATTTCTTTGTTTATGAGAAGAACTACTTTTACTCCGCGTTGTTCGAGTGATATATCCGCTACTTTGCCGGCTCGAACTCCATAGACAAAAACAGAATTGCCGACATCCAATCCGCCAATTTGGGGAAAGAGCACGGTCACTTCTGCCATATCAACTCTTTGCTGATTTCCTGTTATAACGATCTTGCCGAACACGACGATCAGCACTGCTAGGATGATTATAATTCCAACGATCAATTCGCTTTTTTTTGTTTTCATAATATTTCACTCATCTCGAAATAAATTTTTTTATATATGAATTTTCCACTTTGCCGAGTTCATCGACCGAGCCCTGAAAAATAATACTTCCGTTTTTCATAAGTGCGACCTTGTCAGCTATTTTGAATACGATACTTATGTCATGAGATACGATCAATGAAGTGGTTTGATATACTTTTTTGAATGTGGAAAAAAGCTCGATGATACTATTTGCAATGATCGGATCGAGCCCGGTCGTGGGTTCGTCATAGAGAATGTATTCAGGATTGAGTATCATTGCCCTTGCAAGACTCACTCTTTTCTGCATACCGAAACTTAGTTCTGCTGGCATTTTCTTCTCCTGGCCGGACATGCCAACCATCCCGAGTTTATCTTCAACCTGCGTTGCGATCTCTTGCTCAGGAAGTGCATATTGTTCGCGGAGAGGAAGCGCCACATTGTCATACACGCTGAGCCAGTCAAAAAGCGCTGAGTTCTGAAACACCATTGTCATTTTTCTTCTCAGTGCATTCCAACCCTTCCACGAAAGTGTATCAATCCGCTCGCCATCACAAAATATTTCACCTTCATCGGGTTTAAAGAATCCAATAATATGCTTGAGCAGCGCAGTCTTACCACATCCGCTTTCCCCTATCACGACTGTCGTTTTATTCTTCTCGATGTCCAGATCGATCCCATTTAATACAACAGTACCATCAAAAGATTTCTTCAATCCCCTGATCTCAATCATGGCAACTCTCTTCTGCGATCAATCCTTCTCCGTTGTTGGTAAAATCTTTCGCAACGACATTTTTCAACATTCCATTGTGAGTAGTATTGTTCTCATCTTTAAGGAAAATTTTTACATAATGGTCAGAAACGGAACTCCAATATTCTTTTTCCTTTTTTTCCAGCACTGCTTTCAAGGGAACCTTCTTTTCAATCAAATATTTTGAAAATTCATTTTTTTTGATGTGCCCCAATTTTTGCAAGCTTTCCATTCTTTTTTTGCTGACTGTTCCGTTCAAATTCCAATCCATTTCAGCAGCTTTCGTGAATTTTCTTGGAGAAAATCTGAATACATGCAGATAGCTCACAGGAAGACCGTCAATAAAATCATAGGTTTTGTTGAACTCCTCATCAATTTCACCGGGAAAACCAACGATCACATCACATCCTATCGCAACATCTGGGAGTGCTGTTTTTACATTATGGATGATCTTCTTGAATTCTGCTGTGGAGTATGTCCGTTTCATTTGCGCAAGCACTTTATCAGAACCGCTTTGAAGCGGAATATGAAAATGATGGCATATCTTTTTTTGAGATGCGAGGAAATCTATCATTTTATCATTAAAAAACATTGGTTCAATCGAGCTCAGGCGGATTTGTATAATCTCAGTTTTTACAATTTCTTTGAGTAAGTACAACAAACCGAAATTTTCTTTATTATAACCATAAAGCCCGAGATTGATACCGGTAAGGATGACTTCCTTTACGCCGTTTTCAGCAAGCGAATTTATCTGCTCGATTATAGATCGAATCGGGCGGCTTACCGGTTTCCCACGCACAAAAGGAAGAATGCAATATGCACAGAAAAAATTACAACCATCCTGAACTTTTACAGGTACTCTTGTGTGCAAATGATAGGAATCTGTAGAAAGTTCCATGAAATCAGTGTTCGTGCCATGCTCAATTCCTTCGATCTGATTGAAAATATTTTGTTTTTGTGTATTTGTAAAAAGGAGAAGGTTTTTCGGTTTCTTGTCAAAAAAGGAACTTCCCTTATTCACATAACAACCTGTTACCACGACTTTCCCTCCAGGTGAGATACTTTTCAATGCTCTCCGAATTGCATATCTTGATTTATACTCAGCCCTGTTCGTCACACAGCAAGTATTTATGACAACAATATCCGGATGTTCATCCTGGTCACATAAGATGTAGCCGTGCTTGATGAACTTATCGAGTATTGCTTCGGACTCAAATTGGTTCGTTTTGCACCCGAGAGTTGTTATAGAAATTTTTTTCACTCGGTTATAGTTACGTGTAAGATAAAGGTGTTTTGAGCGTTTGTTACGTTAAAAATCATTACCAATCACTTTATATTTTATTTAGTTATAATATACTGCAAATCAACTTCTTCGATTGCATTTCGAGGAATATTTAACAACCATTTTTGTAAATCTATCAAAGTTGATTTGTAAGTTCCATAAGCTGAAAATGAATAGATCGAAGAAAAATCAATTTTCTGTTTTGTTGCAATCACTTTTATCATTTCAACATCTTCATTTTTGTTTGGAAGAAGATTTACCGGAAAATACAGTCCGAACTCTTTATCTTTTGTATTTGGTAATAGAAATGTTTCACCAGATTTTATTAAATTATTTTCACGATACTCATTTGGAAATATAACATAAACAGAGTCATTAGAACAAATATTTAGAATTGTGAGATAACAGTCTTTGGAAGATTTTACTGATAGTTCAATTTCTTCACCATCTTTAAAATACAATCGATTTAAGTTTGCTGATATTTCAAAAAAAGGGTCTTTCTCACCTTTTTGTCTTCCAACATGAACTTTAATGGTTACTACTTTTTGAAGTTGATTACCGTTTGAGATGATTTCTTCAGAGATTATTTCTTTTTCTAAAATTATTCCTTGAGATGTCTGCTGTGTTATTGATGAAAAATTATCTAATAATATTTCGTTTTGATTCTCTGCTTGAATATCAACTATACGACCGCTAATTTCAATACCACAGAAATACTCAATAGCATTATTACAAGCTCTTTGAATTGCACATTCTTTTGCTTCTTCTGGTGTTATATTTTCAATTGTTACAGATTCAGTAACTTTATACCAATTGTTACCGAGATCAATTAATTCCGATTTTAATGAGTTTTGAGAAATGGTGAAAATTTTTTGGGCTTGGATTGGTTTAATCCGTTTATTGGTAGAACAGCCAAAAATGCTAATAATTAAAAGAACTATAAAAAAGTATTTCATATTATAACCATCAATATTTTAAAAGAACTTTATCTTTATCAGAAGTATGCAATTGAGGGTTTTGTTCCCTTCCCATTTTTTGGGCTTGAGATGAAACATTTTCTTTTAGGTATTGTTCCATTTCTCCTAAAGTTATTTTTGTATCATTGTTAACATCAGCATTTTTATTTAATCCTTTCAAAAAGAAATAAGTAAATAAACCATGCATTTTTTGAGAATAGCCTGAACTAATTTCATTGCCAGAAGAAGCAGTAAAAACAGTTAGATTTTTGGGAATAGAGCCTTGCTTTACTTCAATACTGACTGGTCTTGAATCTGCTAAAAGCATCTCATTTTCTCTTGAAATACCAGAAAAACAAGCATCCAAAATTATTGTTGTTGATTTTGATTTTATTTTGCTAAGATTTTGGTAAAGATCGTTTAATGAATAGCCAGTACTTGCGTAATTTGGGTCAATATCATATGGGATTAAATATGCACTTTTATCTTTTGTTGAAGCAATACCATGACCTGCATAAAAAACATAAATTTCTGAATTTTTATTAGCATTTTTCGAAATCCAGCCATTTTCAGAAAATACTTTCTCAAATTCACCTTTTGTTGCTATCTCGTTGTAACGAAAATAGATATTTTCTCTTTTAAGACCAAAAGTAGAGATTAAATATTCTCGTATTATCTCTGCATCACTATAAGCATTTGATACATTCGGTGCATACTGATATTCTTCAATCCCAAAAACTACTGCAATTGCATTCGGTTTATTGTTTAATGTTTCAAAAGCAAAATCAACATCCGAAAATTCATCCTCTTCAATTATCTCATCTCTAATTATCAGAAATTTTTTAGTTGATTCATTATCATTAATATCAACAACTTTTATTTCAATTGGATTTTTACCAATTTTCAATTTAATTCTTTTCTGAAATTGTCCGTTACTTTTCAATGAAGCTGTTTCATCATTTATATAAACTTGAAATATTCCTTCATTGTCGGTTGCCTTACCCTTAATTATTGAAGTAAATTCTTCCGTTCTGAAAAGATCATTTATTAATTCGGGACAATTCAATATAATAACTGGATTTTCTATATCCTTTGGTTTTATTTGTGTTTTATGTGTTTCTGTTTCGTTTTGGGGAAGAAAGGAGTCAAATTCAGTTAAATCAATAGTGAAATCCCTACTATCTGTTCCAACACCTTTCAAATACAATTTTTTGAATTTTCTGGAAACAGCAACATTCAATTTTCGAATATTAGGATCATTATACATTTTGCCTAAAATCATACCATTTGTTGTAACAGATTGATAGTTACCTACAAACACATTATCAATTTTACAATCTCTAATCTTACTATAATAACTATCCGTTGTAAAATGGAATTTTATTATATATTGCTCAATTGTGACCGTGATATCATTAATATAGAAATCCGTTCTATCACCTACATTTCCGAGTTTTTTATTTAATGTTATTGTTTTAGATGTTTGAGCAAAAAGGTTTGATAAAAGTAAAATTGTGATGATAGAAATTATTAATCGTTTCATTTAATTTCCTCCGATATATTTTTTAAGAAATCATTTTTAATCTCAAGAAATTCAGAAGTTGAATTTTTCATATTAGCTAATAGCATTTGATAATATCCTTCCCAATAAATTGATATTAAAATTTCTTTAACTCTATTCCAATTGTTTGTATTTAATTTATGCCTAATCTTTAACTCAATTTCTGTATAATCAACATCTTTGTATTCATTTTTCTTTAAATCTGCATCATCCCAATACTCATCCAAAATATTGCACGTTTCTTCTATTTCAAAATCTGAAATATTCCATTCTTCTCTAATTTGCTCTTCTTTAGAATCCAAATCAAAATATCTTGTTACTTTTTGGAGCTTTTTATAAATATTTTCTATAGAAACATTATTTGAAACATCTAAATCAATAGTTCCTTCAATATCTCGTTTTAGTTTTTGTTTTAATTCTTCATTATTTCGATATTCCAAATAACGAAATTGGTTTGTATCAAAAGGAAGTTTTTCTTTTTCCTTTTCTTTATAATACAATTCTGGGTTATAAGTTAAAATTATCTTTTTATCTAATGCACAAGCTAATCCTAATTCATAATACACATTTAAATTGGGAATACTTATATCAAAGATTGTTAATCCAGCTTGCTTTATTTTCGAACAAATGTTTTCCATAATAATCATATCTATTTCTAAATCTGCTCGATTGCATTTTAATAAACCACCATGGAAACAACCCTTTTCAATTGTTTTTTTGATTGTGTCATAAAATTCATTTAGTTTTTTAATTGCAAAAGGCATTAAAACAAATACAGAATATTTATCTTCTTTAAAAGATTCCAAATCTCCATCAAGAAATTTAAAATTTTTGTATTTCGGCATTAATCTTATCATTATATCGTTCTCCATAAATTATGTAATAATAACATTAGTTTTATTCTCCTGCAATGTCATTAAATAGGCTTTGAAGTTCTTTAATTTCATCATTTTTTTTAAGGTTTTGACCTAATAGATTGATTATTTTGTTTAAATTTTCTTTAAATACTTTCATTGCATAAGTACAGCTATTCTCAAATGACTCCTCGAAAACATCTTCTCCTTTGTTAGTTGTTAAAAAATATTCTCTCGAGGATGGGTTAGGATGTGAAAGCATACTTAAAAACTTAAACTGATGATAATATTTTTCTCTTAATTCTCCTGCCATTTCTATGTTTTTTCCGCATCCCATAAATTTGTTATCTTCGATTAATTGAGAATTGTTTTGTTTGATTTCTTTGATAAATTCTTTTGCATTCGATATAGTGTTCTCAGTAAAATATTTCTTCTCTTTCATTTTTTTTAGCTCATCTAACTCAACATCATACTTTCTATATGAATCCGCTTCAATATTGTTTACTCTTTCTTCCCTTTCTTCATCTGTTGTAGCATTCATTATCCAATTCAAGCGAAACATCAACTCAATTTGATGTCTGAAAATCATAAATATTTCGTAATAAAAATTATTCTGAAGTAATAAATTGATTGCTCCTAAATTCTCTCTGCAAATTGAAAGAGAAGTTAAAGCAAACAATTCGATAACTTGTGATTTTTTATAAGATTCTTCTTTTGTTAAACTAAAAATATCATCAAACAATTTTTCAGTTTCTGAAAACATCTTTATCCAATCCATATTTCTCCTACATATAAGTTTTATTTTTTTGGTATTATGTTTATACGTTTTCATGT